>JAQXZK010000064.1 GCA_029227175.1 Bacteroidales bacterium
ACATGCACCTAAAGAACTTCTCGCTTTACCGTCCGAAGAAACTTTATCAGTTGACTCCGGCTTACGACCTGCTGAATGTTGCCATCGTTAACCCGAAAGACAAGGAAGAGTTAGCACTAACGCTGAATGGAAAGAAGTCACATCTGAAACTTTCCGATTTCCTCAAAGCTTCGGCTACGATGGGCATAGAGGAAAACGTAACCATGCAGTTGATTGCAAGTATGAAGAACGCTCTCCCTGCATGGGTGGAACTGATAAACAATTCGTTCCTCAGCAAAGATATGAAAGAAGCATACTTGGAACTTATCGACAAGAGAATTAAAGCTTTATCGAATGATTGAATTGAGGGGCGTCTTGTTCTTACCCCAAGTTTGACATTCCATTCTCCGTTTTCCCTGCTGTCCAGTACTTTGCGATTTTCATTTGCGGCACTGTGTACTACAAACTTTTCTTGATTTTGATTTTTCCGAAAGGCATTTTCTTATACAAAGAAGATAGACGGCAATATGACACACCTACCAAGCAAGCAGTTTAACACTTACAAGGAGGGACTGGATCTGGAGTTCCTCCGGGAGTACTGCATGGAGTATGGAGAGAGGCGGTCGTTTCTGCACAGCGAGACGCTGGAGACCATGGGCGAGCCAGCGCAGTGGGTTGCCTATGTGGAGCGGGGATACTTCAAATACATGGTGCATAACGGCGAAGAGGGAAAAGATTATTGCACGGGCTTCGCCTTCGAGGGAGAGTTCGTTGCAGATTACCCGAATTGTCTTTGTGGTAAGATTTCCGAGGTGAATATTGTGGCTGGGACATCAAGCAAAGTGTTCCAAATCCAAGGCAAAAATTTGTGTTCATTGCTGGAGTCTGCCAATATGAGAGACCTCAAACAAGCCATATCTGACCACCTTTTTGCTCAAGTATATACACAATATCTTGATTCCTATCGTATGACAACTAGAGAACGATATAAACGTTTACTCAGTCGTTGTCCAGAGATTATACAATGTATCAGTCTGAAAGATATAGCTTCTTATCTAAAAGTAACTCCTACCACAATCAGTAATATTCGCCGTGAGATAACTTTCAGTCCGTAAATTCTCAAAACGTTTTGAGAGTTTGAATGTTCATTGATAATTTTATTTCGAAATACACATTTAACTTATACATTCCTATTACATTTGCGTAAAAAACGAAATGAATATCCTCATCATCGGAGCCACATCAGGTATAGGAAAGGCACTCTTTGAAAAATTTGTATCAGAAGGGAACCATCTCGGAATTGTTGGCCGACGGGCGAATTTGCTAGAGGAATTGCAACTGCAGCATCCTTACAACACTTTCGCTTATGCGGCAGACATTACTAAACAAGACGAAATAGAACAGGCCATTCACACTCTTTGCGAGAAACTTGGGAATATTGACATTGCCATAGTTTGTTCTGGGATTGGCGACATCAATCCTTCACTTGTCTATGCTTTGGAACACCCAGCGATAGAAACGAACGTAAAGGGATGGACATTTGTCATTGATATGATTTACCATATATTCGAAAAGCAGTGGTATGGACACCTCGTAGCAATCACTTCAATAGGAGGACTACGAGGTGAACCCATGGCTCCTGCTTATAGTGCAACCAAAGCTTATCAAATCAACTACATGGAAGCTTTGCGCAAAAAGGCTTTTAAGAGTGGTGGACACATAACCGTTACTGACATTCGTCCCGGTCTCGTAGATACAGCAATGGCAAAGGGCGAAGGTCTCTTTTGGGTGATGCCTGTTGATAAGGTTATTGAGCAAATATACGCTGCAATTCGTCGCAAGAAATCAAAAGTATATATCACCAAGCGATGGCATGTCCTCGGCATTATTAACAAGAACCTACCATTCTTCTTATATAGATTGCTATAGCTATTTTTTTCTAGAAAAATGATGTGCTGTAAAAAAGATACGACACAACAAGCGTGAGTCACAATTTATAACGATGATCAATGACGTGTTTGCGTGTGGAGGCAAACAAAGATATAATCGCTTTCAATGCAACAAACTCTGATATAGTTGTGTTTGTTTTTTATCGAGATTAGTAATCTTTATCTGAACCTTGGTTGGACGTTCTATTTCGTCAGGCAAAGACGAAAGGTATCTCATTTTTACCTGTTCCACATTTGTAAATCCAGAGTCCTCGACTACAGATACACGATCACCACGGATAAATGCCTCTCCACGGATAAGATTGTACTTCGACAACCTCTCAAATAATTTGCAAGAATCTTCATGATTGCCTATATCTTTATTACTGAAGAAAAGAAAATCAATAACTCTCTCATTCAATTCCCATGCTGGTGAGTAGTCTATCTTTGTATATACCCTTGCCATCTTGTATGTAGAATGAATGAGAGCAAAGTCGATGTCACCAAGCGATGCACCGCATCCATTTTGTGCTATTGTTACCCATGAATGGCGGAAGGAATACAGACTGGCATGGAAGTCTGGCGAGACTTTTTTACAGATTTGGCTGATACCTGCATTCACATTGGCATTGAATGAGTCAGATGTGCTTAGGCGGTCTTGAAAGTCAAACAGCCATGGTGATTCTATATCTTTGGACAAGTACTTCTCAAATGTGGGCTTTATAAATTGTGGCACCCTTATCTCAAAATAGTAGTCACCGTCATCAATGAAATCCACGTTTAGCATGACGCGACAACGCACGCGGCCTGTCAGGTCACGGAAAGACTCCTTGATGCGGTAGTACCCTTCTTCGCGCTGCGTCCTCGGATTGAATCTATGTTGAGACATGAAGTGCATATCGGGGGCAAAGATACCACCTTTCGGCGAAGCTCCTGTGTACTACAATTCAGTTTCGCAGGATACCATTACTGATATACAGATAGTTAGTTCTACACCCCCCCAAATAGTTGAAAACTTTCTTATGGCATCAAACTCGGGTTAATACTTGACTATAGAGCGGCTGTCCGGTAAGATGACTATCTTTGCTCATGGTTATTTACGTTTGTAAGCAAAAACAAAGATAACCAAAAGGGTTGATACCTCGCGAGAAGTATCAGCTCTAATTTATTTTCTTTGCAAGAGTTTTACCGGACAGCAATAATTTCTATTATCTGCTAAACTGTGTTCCCATTGTTTGACCTGCCATTGCCAAGAACCTGCGCTAACTCACTCACTTGCAATCCAAATCACGTCCAAATCATGATGTCCGAATTTCCAAAACTTTTCCAAATCTTTTTCGTTCATTCTGCTCATTTTCAGTGTCGGAATGAACGAACCTCCATTTACGAAGTTAGGCGGAAGCCCCTTTATTTTCGGGGCTTTCCGCCTAACTCGCTTAGTTTCAAGTTTTGTCGTTTATTCTTCTACTGCTGCCTGGGCGGCTCTTTTTGGAGCCTCAAAATAAGCGAGTTTGCGGTTTTCTCTAATCAATGTCTAATTCATTTTTTTCTCTATTAGGTCGTAATACATCTGAACTGCAGCATCAGTGGAAAATGCTTCTGCCCATGTCTTGAAGTCGTATTCCCGCGCGCTGTTCCTGTCGAAATAAGGGCTTTCCCAAAGGTCTTCCAATGAGGCGTAGGCTTTTGCTGGGTCTTTGCCGTATGCGTCCACCACTTCCGTTCCATATTGCTCAACAAGTATCCTTGCCCAATCGCTTTGCTCGCAACCAGGATTGAGCAACAGAACCTCGAACGCCGCGTCTTTCAGTTCCTCCAGCGAGCAACACCCGTAAAAAGCCTCTGTGGCTTCGTTAGATGCGCTACAATCGATTTTCTTGTCTTCCGTGGGCAGTTGTTCCATCCTGTCGAAAAAAATCGACTGTGCGGCATTTTCCTGCGTTTCTCGCTCGTTTGCCTCCGTTACGGCTTTCATCAGCATGGACAACTTGCGAAATGCTATGTCTTCCTTGTTCATAACACAAAACTTAAAACTTTTCCTGGGTAATTCATGCTTATCTTTGCGGCATGAAAAAGTTACTGAAGTTATACTGTCGCATCCAAGAGTGGCGTTATCATCGCAAATTCTGCAAGTTGTTCATGTTATTCATAAGCAAAACTGGAGATGCTGATACCGCCTTATCCCATGCTGCTACTGCTTTTGAGTGGTTATACGAGTTTGAGTATCCGAACTTGTACCGTCATTTCCGTACACAGTTCGGGCTAAAGGATTAGACTTACCCTGCGACGGCATACAGATGGCAATGTCGAATGAAATCCTGCTGGAACTTCGCTCTGACATTCCGCCGCTTATCACCTTGATGTCGGCACCGCCCTCCTTGCTGCTCTCAACAGTCAAGTCGAAATGGACTGTGCATTCTCTTTTCTTGTCAAGACCGGGGTTTACCATAGCCCCAGTCTTCATCTCCTCCTGCAACTCGCTCACGGCCTCCGTGATGTCGGTTATTGCGGTCTTTTTAATTCTTTCAGTTCCATATAACCATTTTATCCTTTATGAACGACACACTACTTCCTGAATGTCTGGCCCGATTGGAGCCCTATGTCAGACAATATTGTGAGCTTATGGCCATCGAGAGCCAACTCTCGTCAGCTCTTCGCGTACCTTCCACAGAAGAAACCGCAACGCGCATTGCCGTCCGTCTTGCTGCAGAGCGAGAAATCCAAAGCCGAAAAGACTATCTTGCAGCTTTCATCACACAAGCCGTGGTGGGTGAGTTCCAGAAGGTCGGTAGCTTATCGAAATATCCAGAACTGCATACCAGTCGCAATGAAATGTAAGGTTGTAACCTCCATATCCTCCACAAGTAAGATGCACTTGCTTGTGGGTTTCTTTTTTATAGACCATACTTGATATTGCGTCCTTGTACATAATGCCGCTGTCATAGCCAAGACATTTGTCCATAGGGCAATCCAAATGGAAATTACATTTGGAGTCTCTACGTAAACATAACTCTTGGGTTCTGTTCCAAGGCCAAGCATTTGTGTCTATCACCTTAATGTTTATTTCCAATACGTCGGGGAACCTTGACGAAATGTCGTATTCTTCGTGATACATACTCTTGTTGTTATGGTAATAAAACTCACTTATTTTTCTGTGCCCATCTCCATTAACACATTGGCTGTTTGGAGCGATTCGGCATATTTGAGACCATATTTTCCACTGATGAACTTGCAATGTCTCATAAACCTCGTTGTTGAAAACATGACGTATGAGATGCCATTATGGCTATAAAAAAACAATTCTCCTCCATCAGAAATATTGCTTCCTATTGGAGGGTGTACAGGATCTATGCTTTCTCCGTAAGACGCTATATGACTGAAACGATAAACGTTTTCACCTATGCAAACCAAATCATCACGTTTTAACATACGAGCGCTAAGATGCTCGTTTCCTATTTTACACCTGTTGAGCTTTCTTCTTATCCAAGCGTGGAGTTCTGAGATTAAAAAGAGCATTATAAAGCATACAGCGAGTAAGACTATGCAATAAAATAACCTCAATAACATCTCACTTCCTGCTTTCCATCAATATCTTAATAGTTCTCTCCTTTTCCTCTAAAAGCTTCTCCAGCATGGTGATACGCTCCTGCAATACAGCAGAGTTGTCACCCATAGTTACATTGCCAACAGCGTTGTTATTGCCCGATATGTTGTTGCCAGTAGCAACAGCATTAATTTCCTGAGCATCATCAAAAAAATGGCTGACAGGTACGCGAAAATATGCAGCAATCCTTTCAAGCAAGTCAACTTTGCATGTAGTACCTTCTCTATAAAGAAGATTATACATGCTCTGATAAGTAGAGCCAAACTCTTTTGCTGCCGCATATTTGTCAGTGCAGCCTTCGTATAAAATTCTAAGTTTCTCTTTATTCATTGTAAAGTGTACTTGTTATTCAACAGTTAATAAATCTAAATTATTGCGCTTGTACAACAAGAATACTTGTTTATATCAAGTAAACTTGTTATATTTGCACCGTATTCAAGCCACATTGCCCTGCAACTGGCTTGGTTTCAAACCACAAAGATAAACATTTTCAATTAAATACACGAAGCAAAAATGGTAAAATCTGAATTCCGCGTCATACGAGAGACGCAAGTCAACACACCCGAAAGCCTCCTCACAATAGAAAAGGGGCAGACCGTAACCGTATCGTGCAAGGACTTCTCGCCATTGAGCACTGTCAAAAGTGCTGCCACACGACTCAACCAGAGACTGGGAAAAATAGAGTTCGAAGTAAACACACCCGACAATGGTGCAACTATAATAATCAAGAGAAACTAAGCCATGAAAGAATTATTCACTCCATTCAGAAACTGGCGCGTTATCGTACTTGCAGTGCTTGTGATGGTCGCCGCCGTGTTCATTCTCGGCGAATGCAACGACATGGGTTATCTCCTGTTTACAAAGGTCATAGGCTCCAGTCTCGCCTACATCATCTATCGTCTTGGTAAGTATTGGAATGCCAGGGGCAAAATCAATGAGTTAATGGCACTCGCAGAAGAATAATAATCATGAGTAACTATATCCAATTTCCTGATAAGGTGGTGTCATACGACACGTTCATGGACGACCTTTCATCGCGCATAGTTCGCAAGATGCATCGTGCGGAGGCAGACCCTAAGACGGTCAGTCAGCGAAAGGCTTACTCCATCTTCGGACGTGCCAATGTTGAACGCTGGCGTAGAGAGGGACGCATACACCCATGCAAGCGTCCGGGTAAAGTGGAGTATTGCATGGCAGACTTACGACTTCTTCAGCAGACACAACAAGATTATTTCAAACGCTAACGAATATGGACTACGCAATTTACAAAACTACCGACGGCATATAAGTTAAACCATTTAATAGTATCAATCATGAGTCAAATCACTCTCACTGTCGATCAGCTTAATCAGATGCAGCCTCTCGACATCGTCACGTCGCCTATCGTTCGCGACAAGTTCATCAGCATCTATGACACCCTTTGGGGTAATGGCACAGGCGAAGCAGCCTACGAGCGCGAAAGCAACTACTTCAATAAGTTGCTTCGAGATACACCCGACTTGCAGAAAGGTACACATTTCTCACTCTTCACGGCATTCATCGACCTCGCCGTCTGCGGGCTTTCACTCGAACAGGGCACACGCGCCCTCTGCTACCTCATCGGACGCAACCAAAAGACGTCTCCAAAGGTAGACGCGCAAGGGCGTCCCATGAAAGACAGCAAGGGCTATCAGCTATACAACTGGGAGGGGCGTGTCGTACTCACCATCTCTGCCTATGGCGAACTGGTGCTGCGCGAACGTGCCGGACAGATACGTCATGCCGACAATCCGGTACTTGTGTATGCAAATGACGAGTTTTCTTTCTCCGACAAGAACGGACGCAAGGAAGTGGAATATGTGTGCCACTTGCCTCACACTGGTCAGCGTATCGTGGCCTGCTACCTGCGCATCACACGTGCCGATGGCAGCATCGATTATTCCGTTATGACAGAAGAAGACTGGGTGCGCCTCGCTCAGTACAGCGCACGTCAGAACAAGAATGGCGGTGCCAATGCTCTCTATGGAGTTGACCAGCAAGGTGTGGTCAACATTGACAGTGGGTTCCTCATGGCGAAGTGTATAAAGCACGCTTTCAAGACTTATCCGAAAGTCCGTATCGGGCGTGGCACAGAACTCCAGACGCAACAGGTAGAGGAAAAGGAAATCGAAATCAACGACGAACTCTATGGCGTTGACACAGAGACCGGCGAAGTCATGCAGCCGGAGCCACAGCCGTACGGACCACCGGCCAACGACTTGTCCGCAGGTGTAACGGTCAACACAGGAGACGACGATGGCTTCTGAATCAAACAGCGTGTGCATGGGCTGCCGTCACACCTACAACGGTATAAACGGCTTGCGCTGCACACGCATGCACCGCTACGTAGAGCATTGCATCGTGCAGCCTTGCACTCAAATAATAACATCCAATAAACAAGTATCATCATGTCAAGTACAGAAATAACAATATTCGAGCCGAAGAATGTAGCAACGATTGTGCAAATCGCCCCGCAGGCTTACAACGAAAACAAGCTATCACACGACAGATGCCTCCAGTTCGGACAAAGTCTTCTCGAACGCGTGAAAACGGAGGGCATGTCAGACGCTCTCGACCAGGAAATTGCCACCTTCATAGAGCGGTCCAAGAAGACTGTCTGTAAGATGAACGGAAAGCGTTCTGCTGTAACGAAACTTTTCGACAACATACGCTCCGTTTACACAGGTCTTGAAAATGAAGTTGACCCTGCCAAGAAAGGAACCATACCGGCACTATTGCAGGAATACAGAAACAAGTATGCAGCCAAGAAACGAGAGGAATATGAAGCAGAACAACGACGCAAGCAGTTGGAACAGGCTAAGGTGATGGCAAAGAACAAGTATGCTA
>JAQXZK010000065.1 GCA_029227175.1 Bacteroidales bacterium
CATCTGCAAGCGGTGAAACGCCTGTAAGCGACAGTCGGACAGAGACTTCCGAGGAAACAGTGGTCACAGCAGCCGACAGCAGGCAAGACGCAGACACGGGTGCGGCAGCAGGTACCGGTGAAGACCGGGCAACGGGAGAAATCGCCGAAGGAACGACAAACGGCACGGCAAACGACACTCCGGACATTGCAGCCACGGGCACCGGCGGGGAAGAAACGGCAGACAGCAGTAGCGGAGACAGTGCGGAAGGCAGTGCCGAGGCATACGTACCGGATGACAGTCCGTTCCATCCGTAAGAATATTCTACCACCCACTGACGAAAAGGCGTCCGGCAGTTCCCTTTTTCCGGAAATCCGCCAAGTAAAAAGTCCGACCGTTGTGTATAGACAACGACCGGGCCTGGATATCTCGTACATTCTATGTACGGAGCAGGATGCAAGCGCCTGTTCCGAAACGGGGCAGAATCACACTTCAGTCTACTCTACTGCTTCCTTTTCAAGCATAGCGGTCATCAGTTCAAGTGCACTCCCGACCTCTCCCAGCTGCGTATATCTGTTTTGTCGGGACTTTACCTCTTCGAGATGCTTCAGAGCCGCTTCCTTATCCTTATGCACATACAGTTCATAGGCAAAGAGCAAGGCACTCTTCATCGGAGCAGAGGTTTTGTATGCCTGCACATATTTTTGCTGCTCCTTGCTCCACAATTCGCGGATGACCTCTTCCCTGCGGAGGGTCATCAGTTCAAGCAAGAGGCGGTCGCAAACGACTTCCATGCGGAACACCCGGGGTACGACCTTCTCGCCCAGAGACAGGAATTCATCCGCCATCTCCCGGGCTTCATCAAACTGTCCGTTGTCCATCAGCCAACAACAGGTCAGGTTGCGGGCCGATACGTCCATGATGGTGGACTGCCCGGTCAGGGGCGCGGAAACAAACCATTCGGAGGGCATCTCACTGAGCCGTTTACCCCTCGCCGACTCGGTCACGACAGCCAGCATGGCATAAAAAATGCGACGTTGCTCCGGGTGCCGATACAGCGTGAGAATGGTTTTCCCATCATTCGGAAAACCCACCGTCATGGGTATCGCGTTCAGGAAGAAAAGCCAGGCACCGACAATCAGAGACATCACGCAGAAAGAAAAGCCGAACATGGAAAGGTCGACACACGCCAACAGACAGGCGCACAGCACGCAAATCAAGAGGTTCACCAGCACACCTCCTGCGTTGTACCAGAAGTAAGGCATCGGAGTCTTCTGGGGCGGAGTCATCAGGCACTGCCCAACCGTTCCGCCCAAATCATAATATTTCCAATGCAGACCGGAATCATCCCGCTGCAGGCAGAGGTTGAAAATCCGGAACGAGAGAAACCGGTATCCGGTCAACAGTCCGCCAAGCAGATGGCCAGCCTCGTGCAAGACGGTATGGACCAGAAATCCGACAACGAGAGCCACCGCGCACAAGACAACGGCTTTGAACAATTTCAATAAATCGATTGTCTCCTGACTGCCACCGCCAAGCAACGTGCCGATGCCATATCCCACCGCAAAAG
Source organism: Bacteroidales bacterium (assembly GCA_029227175.1). Taxonomy (GTDB): domain Bacteria; phylum Bacteroidota; class Bacteroidia; order Bacteroidales; family Bacteroidaceae; genus Bacteroides. Next base: position 1,550 of record JAQXZK010000065.1, read on the forward strand.
ATGCGACCAGAAAGAGAGGAACCAAAGCCAATGTAGACAAGATTTTTTTCATACGCTATAAGCTTTTTGAGTTTGTAGATTCTTCATGCAAATGTATTGAACGGCCCTTCCCTCTCTCAGTACTTGATTCTAAACTGCAACTGCAAGTCGGCCTTCTCGGACTGCTCGATGAGGTCATTCCCGCTCCCGATTTCGTCCCTGTCCTGATAAAACGTATGTCCGTACCTGGCAATCACGACATAATGAGAGCCCAAGTCAACACGCACGAACACCGAGGCTCGGAAGCCACGCCCCTGGAACGAAGAGACAGAGAGGGTGTTCAGCAGACTTTTTTCGTAGATATACACGCGAGAGTCATAATTGTCCGTATGGAAATAATTGCCCTGCAGGACCAAAGACACGGGCCAACGGCGGGGAGCAAGTGAAACCTGCTCCGAAACACGATAACCCTGTCCGGCCTCAAAACCCAACTGACGGAAGTTGTTATAGTCAAACGTCGTCTGCAGACGGACGACCCCCCAATCGTTCGTCATCCTATAACGCAAGCGATGATAATAGGTGGGTTGAATCTCCTGTCCGCTTGTGCCGGAGACATCCCTGTCCCTGCACTTATAACGATAGTTGAGCAGCATGGTGCAATGGGGCACAGGCGTATAACTCATCTGCGAGGTAATATCCCAAGACTGGGAGGGGCGTGAAATCCTGTACTTCCACCAAGGGTAAGAGACAAAATCTACCCCTAAAAAGAAACGCCAGTGGGCGAACGGATTCATATCGGCCGCCACATACCACCCGTTCTCGTTCTGCACACTCGAGCCGTCACTGAACGTCTGGGCAAACAGAGCCCAGTAGTCATACCTGTAGAAACGATGGAGCAACATGAAATGATAGCGGTGCGACAACCTGTAATGAACGTGATTCAAAAGCGCGAACCCCTTCGTACCGACAGCACCCTCGCCCTGCACAGAAAACTTGCCGTATCTCAACTTATAATCCATGCCGGCATTGAAAAACTCGGCTCCATGCAGGTTATACTTGGCATAACCCTTCAGCGTCGGACTGTAATAACGGTTCATCGTGTAACGGATGGCCGTAAGACCCAACTTCAGGTGATTATGGTCGTAAGTCAGGTTACCGCCATACGCCTGCATGCGGAAAGCACCCCGCTTGCCGGCCTCGCTCTCCGTCCTGTATAGCCCCGACTTGTATATGGAGGTTATTGTGTCCGACTTTACCGTTCCGCTCATGCTTCGATTGGAGTAAAATGCCGACAATGTCAGTGCGTCGGTCAGGCTCACGGCAGCAGCAACGCCCCGGAAATAGTTATACTCATCGGTCGAAGAATGTTTGCGGATACCGCTGCTCCTCATCTCCATCATGTCAAGGTCGTAGCCCTTCCCCAGATAAAAGCCCTGTCCAAGCACCAAGCCCTGTCCAAAACAGAGCCGATAATTCCCTACGGCAAGCGTGCGCAACCTGCCCCACCGCTGAAGCATAAGATAAGGAGAGTAATAATCATAACCCTTCCTGTCGTGCAACGCAAAGAACGGCTCGCCGGCATCCTTCTCCGCCGTCACGCCGAACTGGAGATAATCACCGTAATGAAACCTGTAACGCATCGACTGATAAAAAGGTCGGCCGAGATACTTCCCGGTCAGATAACCCTTACGCTTATAAAAGGGGATGTCCACACGGCCCTGCAACTCGTGCCTCCCATGACGGAAGATATTGCGGGCAGAGGGAAAGCGGGTCTTCTCGGCCCTCTTCGATAGGTCTACCGTCGTAAACACACGAAGCAAACGCTCCGTGTTCACATCAATATCATCAATGAGCAGCAACTCTCCATAAGAGGCTATGCCCTCATGCCGATATATATATGCCAGGATATGTTCTATCTGTATATCAGAAAGAAATGGGAGCTGCTCGAGCTCCTGGCGAGTGGCAGTATTCAGTTCGATGGGAGACTCGAGCCTGTCCTGAATTTCCTCGATATGCTCCTCCCAATTCACGCCCTCGTTGTCCTGATAGCGGGATTCCAATGACTCGGAGACAACGGCATCGGTATCAAAAAATTGTGCATGAAGCGGACCGTTTGCCAGTCCAAGCATCATGCACAAAAGAAATATCTTCCACCTTACCGGTGTCATGAAAAAAACGGTTTGAATCTCAACAAGCCTTAAAGCTCATGTCCAATCCCTTCACAGAATGAGTCAACGCACCGACTGAAATATAATCGACACCACACTCTGCATAATCACGGATCGTATCGTAAGTAATACCACCGGAAGACTCTGTCTCATAGCGGCCGGCAACCATCTTAACGGCCTCGCGGGTCTGCTCCGGAGTAAAGTTATCAAACATAATTCGATTGACGCCACCCAACTGAAGCACCTGATTGAGTTCATCAAAATTACGTACCTCAATCTCTATCTTCAAGTCCTTTCCATGCTCCTTGCAATAGTCCTTCGCCCGAAGAATCGCGTGCTCGATGCCCCCGGCAAAATCTACGTGATTATCCTTGAGCAGAATCATGTCAAAGAGACCGATACGATGGTTGACCCCACCGCCTATCTTCACGGCCATCTTCTCTAAAATACGCATGCCCGGCGTGGTCTTTCGCGTATCAAGCACCTTCGTGTGGGTGCCAGAAAGACGCTGCTGATACTTGTTCGTCATGGTTGCAATACCACTCATCCGCTGCATGATATTCAACATAAGCCTCTCCGTCTGAAGCAATGACTGCACACGACCGGTTACAATCATGGCAACATCACCAGGCTTCACAGGAGAACCGTCCTGAATCAACACCTCAACCTGCATTTCCGGGTCGAAGCGATGAAACACTTCCTTCGCGATCTCTATGCCGGCGAGAATTCCCTCCTCCTTGATAAGCAGGCGGGAACGGCCCATGGCTGTAGCGGGAATACAAGAAAGAGTGGTGTGATCTCCATCACCTATATCCTCCTTAAACGCGAGATCAATCAAATTATCAATAAGTTGCTCTTCTGTAGTCATAAATATTCTGTTAATATTTTCGCAAAGATACTCATAAATCTGTGTTGGAAAGGAAAAATCGAACTACTTTTGCAGGAAAAAGAAAACAAAAGTCAGCATGAAAACCACACTTATCGTTGTAGGACGGACCGTAGAGAATTATTTCATCAACGCAATCGAAGAATATGTGAAACGCACACAAAGATATCTCCAATTCAACATAGAAGTAATACCGGAACTGAAGAACACAAAAAACCTGAGCGAGAACGTACAAAAAGAGAAAGAAGGAGAACTGATTATCAACTCGCTCCAACCGGGAGACTACGTAGTTCTACTGGACGAAGGCGGAAAAGAAATGCGCTCGGTCGAGTTTGCCGAATACATGAGAAAAAAAATGAACACCATAAACAAACGGCTGGTATTCGTCATCGGAGGGCCCTACGGATTTTCACAAGATGTGTATAAAAGAACTGATGAGAAAATGTCACTATCCAAAATGACATTCTCCCATCAGATGGTAAGACTTATTTTTGTCGAGCAACTATACCGCGCAATGTCAATACTGAACGGAAGTCCCTATCACCACGAATAAATCAATCAGCTGCGCGACAACTGGAAGCCCGTATCAGAAAGACTCATATCGACAAAGCGCGCACGCGGGTTCGGTGACTCCTCACTCAGAATCTTCCGGATGCGCAAGGCTGCCTGGGCATCCTTAGCTACCATATAGAGATATCCGCCGCCACCGGCTCCCGGTAACTTATATCCCAACGTGTAATCCTTAATCTTATCTATAAGAGCCTGCACTGCCGGAGGATTGGTTCCGCTGTCAAGTGACTGATTCTGTTGCCATGTCTTGCCCACCAATCTACCATACGCCTCGAAATCACACCTCTGTATCACCTCAGCCATCTTTAATGCATGCGACTTCATCTCACCAAGCAATCCGAGATGTGCAGATGAATTCAAAAACATAGAACGGACAATCTCCGCCAAGATACCTTTGGCCGTCCGGGTAATTCCCGTATAATACAACAAATGACAGGCGGCATACTCAGGAGACGTGAACAAGTTGGTCGGCAACCAACTCACTAACGGCTGCTGCACAAAGCCTAAACCAGTCTGCAAGAGTTTCACACCCTGCAAAACACCGCCATACTGGTCTTGCCAGCCACCTCCCGTAGTAAGTAGCTGTTCCAAAGCCAACGTACGTTTACATATCTCATTCCTATCCCACGACAGACCACAAAAATCGCTTAACGAACCTAATACCGTCGCCGCCAAAATAGAACTGGTGCCAAGACCCGAACCGGCAGGAATAGCAGATAGAAGAGTTATCTCAAGACCCGAACCAAAGGCACGAAGAAGCTTCTCCAATGTCGGATAAGATACCTCTGAAAACTCTTTCGAGAAACCGGCAAGCACCAAAGCCGCCTTGGGAATAGAGAAGGGAGAACCGACCTTGTTGAAAGCATGAAGTTCTTCATAAGTGCTGACTACTTCCATCGCACCCATATCGATGGAACGAAGCACAACATTATACTCGGCACAAGGCTTGATATACACCTGAAGAGGTTGCTGGCCATTGAGATTGATGGCAAAGTTGACAACCTTACCGCCGGCATACAAAGAGAACGGCGGAGTGTCTGTCCAACCACCGGCCACATCTATACGCACAGGGCTTCGACCCCACACAATCTGGTCACTATATACACTTAAATGCGGACACTGCTTATGATCACTCAAATCACTAAGCAATCCCTCGCGCAACAACGAGAACGCCCTTGATTCGTCTGCCGAATAATCATTCCCACGAACCTTGTCTATTTGAGCGCGCAACATGCTGTTATGAATGCGATGCATCATAGAAGCATTCTTCGGAAGAATCTCCGGCTTTACTAATGAGAAGTCATCGAACAACTGTGCAACATGTAATAAATCAAGTTGATAGAAGACACTCTTTTGGTAATTTCGCGAAAGGGTATCAACATTCTCACTCAAGAAACAGCGACGCTGATTAAAAAGCCTGTCCAGGTTTGCTTGCTCAGAGATTTCATCGGCAGACAATTTGGGTTGCTTCACCCATAACTCTCTACCCTCCGACAAAGTCGGCTCAGAAACCATCCAGCGCAAGACCTTACCAAACTCTTCCAAGTCAGTAAGTATCGGGAAAAGACGAACAGACTGCAAATCCTGCTGATTACCCAAGATATCATTGAGAGTAATACCCCGTTCTTGCATCCATTCCCTGAAAGACTTGCCGAGATAAAGTGTATGCTCATCAGTAATGGCACCTCTAAATGCATCATCAAATCCGTATGGGCGCAGTATATAATCCTTCTCGCCATAAGGAACAACATCAACACACACACCATCAGGCAACTGTACAGCCCACTCGTTGTTGGGGACACCTGTTATAATTTGCCGCTTACCAAGCCTCCAAGACGCACTGATATGACTGTTCTCTATCCATACATCCTCATTGGATTCAGTAAAAGGATAACAGATATCCGAATTCTGTGTAAAAATCGAAGCGTTCGGACGCAACTTCATGGAGACAATCTTCCGCTGGTCTACAATCTTATTCTGTAAAGCCAATGTTGAAGACAGCAACTCACGACTGGTGCCATAGTGATAAAACTCACCTCCGGATAACGGCAATATCGCAACAGACAACTCATTAACCTCCTTATCAGCTATCTTGGGGGACTTCCCTAAAGCACATCCGAAATCAGCATACATATCATAATATCGGATATCAGCTGATGGATCCTCCGCTGTCGGACAGACGTTTTCTTGCAGAGACTTGTTCTTCAAAACTTCCAAAGCCTTGTCACTAAAAAGCCATACACCTATATCCATCAAAAAAAGATGCGTTTCAGAAAGGGCATCTAACGTTTGGATAGAAGGCTTCTGCAGCATGTAATCAAGCGCGGTCGGATTTTCCTTGGACATGACAAATACCCCATGATGTGTTGCCACAACAGGATCTATCCACAATCCATAACAAACCACATCCGCTTCAGGTATCGGCATTAGCTCCTGCTCAGCTCTGATATAAACATCACCACTGGCAATCAATGTGCGGACACTTGCAGGAGCATTTGCGAGAATCTTCTCATACAAAGGAAGCTGCAGACTCAACAGGTTTTGAGAGATTTGCTGCCCTCTTGCCCACCTGAAGACGGGAATAGGCGTTAAAACCTTGCCCGACGGCGCATAACTCGGCAATCTGCGACTCTGTCCCCCTGCATGAAAAAGTATTTTCTTTTCACTACTGCCTCCACAACTTTTCTCCCATTCGCGCAAAAGCCATGTGGTTCCTCCACCGGAACCAAGCTTTTTCCCGACAGGGTCAGAAGAACAAAACCAATCACCCTTATCAAGACCCGTCAAACGATGAAAAGATGAAACTAAATTAGGGGGTAATGACAATAACTTTTTCATAACATTATTTTTTGTAAAATCACCAGCCCAGATTCTCTAAGCCAGCCGCCTTATACCACTCAAAACTTCTATATGCTGCCGCAGCCTGAGAACTGAGATATCTCGGTATGTAATGAGATAAACCTGTAGCACCTCGCATACTGAACATCCTTCCATCGGCATAGTTCATCGGAGTTGTTTTAAAAAGGGGAAGTGCCCTGGCATAGACATTTTTCCAGGATTCAAGTGCTTCATTGCTTTTAGCTGTAGCTTCCATCAATGAAGATATATCATAATAACCGATATAACGTGAGTCACTACGTTTATCATAGTTAAATACCTTGTTCACGAGTGTAGAAGGATCAATCGTTCCGGAAGAAAATGTTTGTCCCGTCGCTACCGCCAACGCTTCAAGCTCATCAGACTTTATAACAGCAATAGATACACCACCTGTCCACTTTACATCTGAATTTTCCACCTTCTCGTCATACATAGATTCGTAATGAGAATAATAAGCCAATGCTATTTTTTCTTCAGCACCGACTTCAAACAAATAAGGTAGAATTTTATCATAAGGTGCACCCAATCCTGGAATTTCCGTCGGGCAAGCGACAACATAGTCTGTATATTTTCTCATTTCATAAGCCACCTCTACACTGCCCATATAGCACGCTTCAAAAAGCACATAATTCAAATGTGGAATCAAGGACAGAGCACGACAAAAATCATGAATATTCATTCTATCCACGCCTTCCAGGTTTGTTTCATCTGAACCAATCCATCGTGTTGTCGCGGACTGAGAAGGTTGTGGATAAGGTATCCATCCTTCACCATGAGACCACATAACTAAAGCATAGTTCTTCGCCTTAAATTGCTCGCTTAAAAATGAATCCTGAAAAATCTGACTCATTGATTCATAACTGCAGGAGTTTATGAAAGTGTTATAGGTTTTATATATCTTATAGCCTGGCTGCCCGTCAACAATCGTTACCTCAAATAATCGAGGGGTTCCATATCCGTCGTAATAGACCAACAAATGATTTTTTCCCGTGTCGATACTGTTTATCCCATCCAACATCTCATTTAGATCCATTTTAGAGAAAGAAATCAGAGAATTATCAGCCGACATATATACCAATACAGTCATATCGGCAACCTCCTCTTCCTCTTGCTCATTTTTAGGAATATCATTCTTACTGCATGAGGACAACAAGCATGCAAGAGCAAGAAAAAAAGAACAGAATCGAAACAAAGATTTCATTTTGAAATACGACACTAAGATTATTCGCTAGTCCTCAACATTAACCTTCTCAAATCTAAAGTCTGAAAGGGGAATCTCCTTCAATACCATCCCACTCTTTTTGCTTCCATAAAGAAATTTTATCTTATTGTATTGCTTGTCTATGGTCTTTTTCTTTTCGTTAAAGTAGATGACGCATGTGCTTCCTGTTTTTTGAAGTTTTTGTTCCAGATATTCTTTCAACTGCAAAGAATACAAACTACGCTTCTCCAATAATCCGGATTTGTCGAGTTCGACATCCTCAATCAAATGAACAGGAGTTACATAGGCAACAGAATCACTGAAAGAAGCGGAAAAACCAAAAGCATAGACAGGCTTGGATATTGTTTTTTCTTTAGATGATTTTATAGCAGCGTCTTCGGAAACTGCTTTTCTCTTACCCTTCTGCAGCGTAAAAGAAGAGCATAAAACCACAAGCAATGATAAGGTTAAAAGAGATCTTAAAACTTTCATGACAGAAATTATAATTGAGACATTACGTTTAAAAAATATCGGCACAAATATATTTATAATTCTCGTTTAAATCAAAGAAAGAGGGGACAAGAACAACCTTTCGGTCCTTCCTGTCCCCTGACTCTTCTTGAAAAACGGCGGCTACCTACTCTCCCACTGTTACGCAGTACCATCGGCG
>JAQXZK010000066.1 GCA_029227175.1 Bacteroidales bacterium
AACTGCGGTTACATTTCGGTTTGAGGAACTCGGTATCCTGTTCGCGTAAGCAGGCTTTAGCCTTCGGTAAAAAGCCAAATGCACGTTTTGCGGTTCTGCAAACCGCGATTCGTGGATGCGCCTCAGCAATACTCAAAACTATGCAAATTTTGGCATTGCATTCGGCTTTCACACGAATTCAGGGAACGGAAGAATCGGGTATAGGGAAAAACGATCAATCTGGCGTTTTTTGTAGTACCTTTGCATCGTGATTTCGTCAGAGATTAATCGCGCACGCGATGAGGAGCGATGAGGACTCATTGAGGAGGCGTATTAGCGATAACGTTAGCGATAACGTTAGCGATAACGTTAACGATAACGATAACAAGTTGCTAACGCCAACGCTCTTCGACTCTTCGTCTCTTCGTCTCGAATCACAAAGTATTGTTTTTCTTGAACCGTCCTCAACGGGATATAAATGGCAGTGGTCTTGACAACCATGTTCGCTTTGAGGAATTCATTATGGCACGTATTACGCCAATCGATGTCATCAAGGGCATCTCAGGAAAGTATGGCAGCGGCAGCAACGAATACTTCACCATCAACTCCAGTTCAAACCGCATCCACTTGGAGAAGTACCTGAACAAGCCTACCGGTCCCGCCACCGAGCTACAGGTAGCACAGATGAAGGATTTCGCTACCCAGCAGAAGATGGTGCAGATATTTTGCAGTCCTTCTCCAGGTAATTCTGTCTTCGGTGTTCATAGCGATTGTTGCTTGTATGATCATTCGTCGAATTCAGGTTAGTTTAGATTTAATGTGTCTGCACAGAAAAAAGAGTTGTCTCCCGTCGCCTCAATTGTCGTTTGAATTTTACCCCATCGGTCAATAGGGTCGTGATTTCGACTTATTCCAACGAGTTTATTCTACTAACCTTTGAAAGCAAAACATTTTACTTCTGAATCAACGCAGAAACAACTCCTTGTGCCGGTACAATCAGATTCAACACCTTCTTTGAATCATCCGCCAAAACGGACAAAGCCTGTTCCTCTTTCGACTTATTTAAAAGCACAACGGCCTTAGACCCATCCGGATTGACATAGGCACTGTAAAACAGGTTGTCCATACCCACATCAGCCGATGTTCCTATGCGGACAGCCCCGGGTTTCACTACCGCAGAAAGTTGGCAAATCATGTAATAGTGAGAATTGCGATAAATCGTCTTTAAGTCTGCTATATCCAAGTCGACAGCCCCAAAGCAGGACTGGCATCCTCCGTCTCTGTTTGGAACGCCACCAACCTTATCGTCCGGCTTCCCGTTGTGGAAATCCGTTTGCAGCATCAGATTCCAGATTATCACGCCCACACAACCATTATTGACAGCCGCAATACCCATTGTCTGCATGTTCGCCATCAGGTTCCTGCCCAAGTCATGCCCTCGGTTCCAGATACCAATAGACGATTCTGTGAATACAAGTTCCTTGTCGGGTGCTTCTGCCTTGATTTTCAGCAACTCGTCATGATGCCCGCCATAGTCGTGATAGGCAGCTCCCGCGACATACTTTGCAACCTCCGGATCACGATAAATGTGCAGCGGATATCCCTGCTGGGACTCCATCTTGTCGTAGTTATAATTGTGGTCAAATACGTATATCTTCGTTTTGACCTGCTCCTTTTCAAACAACGGACCGATAACCTTGATGAATGCCGACTGTTCTTCCCAAAGCATGACCAAAGACGCCGAGTTTTTGTCATTCAACGGCTCGTTCTGCAACGTTACAGCATGTATGGGTACTCCGGCTGCCTCAAAAGCGCGTATCCACTTCAAGAAATAGAGTGCATAGTCGGCATAACACTCAGGCTTCAGCTGCCCTGCCGTAAAGGGCCGGTTCTTGTATATCGGATAGCGGCTATAATCCTTCATCCAAAGCGGACAAGTCCAAGGAGATGCCAAGATTTTCAAATCAGGATTTATAGCCAAAATCTCCCGAATTATCGGGATAACATATTTTGTTTCCTCATCTGTCAACGCAAAATTCTCAATGCCAGGCTTATCGCAACAAGTATAATCAGACAGGGAAAAATCAGAACACCCTATTGCTACACGAATAAAACTGCAGCCAAACCCCTCTGTCGGAGAAAATGTCTGCTTTAAAAAGGCCGTTCGGTCTTCAGGCGCCATGGCCATCAAACAGTATGCGGCAGACCCTGTTACCGCTGCACCAAATCCGGTCATGGTCTGATGCTTCTCTGCCGTCAAAAGTTTCAACTTTGCGTCCGTATGGATCGCCTTTTGCATCTTCTGCGTTGACCAAGCAAGATCCGCCTTTCGGTCAACAGTTGTAGTCAGCAACTTCGCATGCTGTGCGTTCAGGCAAAGAGCCCAACAAATAGCACATAGTAATAGTATTCTTCTCATTGTGTATCTATTTTTCTTTTTTTTCATGGTAAAAGCCTCACAAACCCACGTAAAAGACACTTTCTGGACCCATATTAAATAAAAGGTCAACTACACTAAGGTTCTCAAAAAACCCGTTTTTATCGGCAAAAACCTGATAATAGGGTTTCACTTCGAAGGAAGAGACAGATTTTCCAGGACCATTCTTAGGACAAATTAGAGTACGCATATCTACACAATCCGCCGGCACGACCTTCTCATACACAGAGGTACGGGAAATCCTCGGGAAAACGTTCATTAGGCTGCAGACAAGTGCTATTAACTCCTCGTTATAGTCTATCAGGAAGTCCCACTTCTTCTCATAAAAAGGTAGGAAGTCATCTCTATAATATTCAAAGTATGGTGTGTGATTATAGGCCGAGCACAAGGCATTCCAATGCAAATGACGCCAGTTTCCATGATTGGAAATGCGGATATCCTTTATCGGAATATCCGGAGTGTCTGGCTTTACGACTGGAATCGTCAAGTCCTGCCGTCCCTCCGAACTGGCAATTGTGCACCTGTTACGGTAGGTCTGTTTTTGATAGTGCTCATACTGCTCAACGAAAGCCTCATCAGACTTCAATAGACAGTCGAAATACTCTATCGGAGGTAAATATGCAGTCGACAAACAAACCCTCATAACGCTCTTCTTGATTACTTAACAATACGGCCTATTCGAGAAAGGTCGTTCGAATAGACAATACGCTTGACCCGTCCAATTATATGGGTCATCGGCACAAAGCCCAACATACGTGAATCGCTCAAATTCAGTAGATTATCCGAAGAAATCCAGTAATAATCCTTGGTAAAGGTATATCGCCTGACCGGCTTTCCTTCAACGAACAGGGTGTCCTTCACAATCTCGGCTCTCAGACGCTCGTGCAACAGGATAGCATTGCAGAACAAAGCCCTGTTCTGCGGTGTGACGCGCAAAGTCCTTCCCTTCTTGGGAATGACAACAGGTATATTGTGCTCATCATCCCGTTTCTTACATACAATGCAGAAATCCTTGTCCGTCCATATAGTATCTCCGGGAACGGCCAAACAACGCCCAATACAAGCACTGTTGAATCCAAATCCCTTGTACCTGTAGTCTGCCGGATTATCGAAGACGCAAACATCATTTGCAGCCACAGCCTTCTCTCCTATGCGGTGGTAACCAAACCACATGGACAATGGAGTACGAAAACCATAACTCCAACGGTTGTAAGTCAATTGCTCGCCTTGCATCAACGTGGGCGACATGCCCCTTGAGGGAACAACACATGTTGCAACAAAGAAGACGCGCATTGCCAAAATGAACAAGGCAACAGTCGCGACCACAATTGCCAAATGTTTGCCGAGATTCCTCATCAATCCAAGTTACCTACATATTTCATCAAACGGTTCCAACGAATCTTACCATCAAACCAAGAACGGTCCTTGTCTAATGACAACCAAACAAAGAGAGGTTTGCCTACCACATGGTCCTCCGGTACAAAACCCCAGTAGCGCGAATCGGCAGAGTTATGTCGGTTGTCGCCCATCATCCAATAATAATCCATCTTAAAGGTATATTCCCCGGCTGGCTGACCGTTGATATAGATTCCGTCTTCACGGCACTCCAGTTTATTGCCCTCATAAGCCACAATACAACGTTCATAGAGAGGGAGGTTCTGTTTTGTAAGAGTTATCGTTGCTCCCTTAGACGGAATCCAAATCGGACCGTAGTTATTTCTGTCCCAATGCGTATTCAGATTTTGAGGAAACAAGTCTTCAATGTAAGTTTCTGGTTCCATCACAACAGCACTTATCAGCTTCTTATTAGCTGTCAACTGCTGAAGCATCTCGGCCGTCAAAGGCAGGTGATAAATTGGCGCCAGGTTACCCTGTTCGTTGCGATGAGCCAACCCAAGACGTACGAAAGAATCTTCCCACTCCACACTGCGAACCGGCATTTCCGCCCTATCATCGGGACTTATGCCCAGTTCGTCAAAATAAGAGGCAGGAATCTCCATGCCCATTGTCTGAACAAAATAGTTCAACTGCATATTTTTAGGATCGGCCTGCTGCTTGCCGTTGATAAAGACATGGGCATCCTTAATTTGTAAAGTATCTCCGGGAAGGCCTACGCAACGTTTCACGTAATTCTCACGGCGGTCCACCGGACGCGTAATCACCTCGCCATAAACCTGAGGATGAGATCGTATATATTCACGTCCGGCTGCATAGTACAAATCATAGACCTTACACTGTTCGTCAAACGACAAACTATCCATGTTTATCCTTTTGGAGTAGCACTTCATTCCCTCGCTATATGCCAGACTATAGAAGTCGGTTTGCTGATAGTTCAAGGCAACGGTATCGCCTGCCGGGAAATTGAATACCACAATGTCGCCTGCATTGACCTTGCCGAAACCGGCAAGCCGCTTATACTCCCAATGAGGTGTTTCAACATAAGACTTGCAATTCAGAATAGGCAGAGTGTGCTGGGTCAATGGGACAGAAAGCGGAGTATTGGGTACGCGTGGGCCATAGCTCAACTTGCTCACATAGAGGTAGTCTCCCACCAGCATGGACTTTTCCAAAGATGACGATGGAATCTGATAATTTTGAAACCAAAACAGATTGACAAAGTATACAGCGACCAAAGCAAATACAATGGCATCAACCCAACTCATAATACCGTAAACGACCGGATTCTTGCATGTCCTCCAGAATGACCATGGAATCAGCCTCGTAATATAAGCATCAAAAATAAATGGAATGACAAGTACCCCCAACAGGCTCTTGGCCCATATTAAGAATAATAGATATAAAATCATCACAACTGACAACTTTATCCAATCCTTACGTGTAGCCTTACTCAATAGTTTCTTCATTTTATCCAAAAATTAGGCTTCAAAGTTAAGTATTTGTCTTATACACTCCTAAACAAATAAACATTTCTTATGTTTAATCCCGAATCTAAATGACCGATTTGGGATAAAAGAGAAGACTGCATCGCAATAAATGTCCACCAACTAAGGAAACACTCATTGCAACACAGCCTCGCTCAAATAGCGTCTTGCCCTTATTTCAATTCAAATGGGACAACACCCTTGATATCCGTAGCGGAAGCCGCAATAATGGCTTCGAATTTTCCCGGTTCAGCCACCCAAGCGTGTTTCATGTCATCAAAAAAGCTCAGTGCCTCTTTCTCAATCGTGAATGAAACCTCCTTGGATTCGCCGGCAGCCAAACGAACCTTTTGGAAACCCTTCAGTTCCTTGACAGGACGAGGAAGAGACGACTTCTTGTCTGCGATATAAAGTTGAACAACCTCCTGGCCCTCTCTTGTTCCTGTATTCTTTACCGTTACGGTCACAATCAACTTTCCGTCTGCCGTCATTGTCTTGGCGTCAGCAACAGGCTTTCCGTATGTAAACGTAGTGTAACTCAAACCATAGCCAAACGGGAAAGCTGGTTGCACCTTTTTCTGCATATCTGTATATCGATAGCCGACGAAGATCCCTTCTTTATAGTGTACATCATATACCTGCTTACGACGTTCGTTGACAAACTCACCCACACTGTGAGCACTGCAATCCTCCAATTTCTCATATATCGTGTAAGGCAACTTCCCACTCGGATTGACATCGCCCATAAGTACAGAAGCCAAGGAAAGACCGGCTTGAGAACCCAAATACCAGTCTTGCACAATGGCCGATACTTCATTCCTCCAAGGCATAGCCACCGCATTACCGGAAATGTTCACGACAATGATATTCTTATTTACCTTACTCAATGCGTTGATTACATCGCTCTGATTATACGGGAGGTCATACTGCAATCTGTCTGCACCTTCCGCATCCTGATGATTACTTTTGTTCAATCCACCGATAAAAATCACATAGTCGGCATCTGCAGCCTCCATAGTTGCCTCTGCAATTAACTCGGCTGGGGTACGACTGTCGTTCAAATCCTGTCCGGTTGTCACATTGTTATAACTACCAGTTGGATCACCTACATAACCACGAGCATAAACAACCTTTGCCCGATCACCAATGCGCATCTTCAAGCCATCAAGAGGTAAAATCTCGTGTTGAGCCTTCAACGAAGAAGAGCCACCGCCTACAGTCATCATCTTAATAGCATTCTCGCCCACCACCAAAATCTTCTTGGCCTTATTCAAGTCTATCGGAAGAATCTTGTTCTTGTTCTGAAGAAGCACGATACCTTCCTCACCAATCTTCTGGGCTGCAGCATAATGTGCCTCAGAGCAGATGTTTCCGTAAGGACGGTTCTTGTTCATCGCCGTACGATAGATTAAGCGAAGCACACGTCGTACCTTCTCATCAAGTTCTGCCGTCGTAACTTTTCCGGACTGAATCAATTTCAGATATGGGACAGCAAGGTAGTAATTATCATAAGCATTGCTTGCCCCCTCTGTCAGACCATTCGTCCAAGTACCAAACTCCAAGTCCATGCCGTTTGTAATCGCTTCCATCGTGTTATGAACACCTCCCCAGTCAGAGATAACAACACCATCAAACCCCCACTCTCCTTTCAGAATATCCACCAGCAAACGCTTGTTGTGACAAGCATGCTGATTCTGATAAAGGTTATAAGAGCCCATGATCGACCATGTCTTACCCTCTATTACTGCTGCCTTGAAAGCTGGCAGATAAATTTCATACAACGCACGATCATCAAGCACAACATTTTCATTATTACGGTTTGTCTCTGAATTGTTTAGTGCAAAATGCTTTACACAGGTAGCAACACCCTTTGACTGAACACCCTGCACATAAGGAACAACCATCTTGGAAGAAAGATAAGGGTCTTCACCCATATATTCAAAAGAACGACCATTCAACGGAGAACGATTGATGTTCACCCCCGGACCAAGCAAAACAGACTTATTCCTATAACGCGCCTCCTCGCCAATGCTTTCGCCATATAGCAGAGCCATTTCCGGATTCCAAGTAGCAGCAAGACAGGTCAATGCCGGAAATGCCACAATAGAGTCATTCGTCCAGCCTGCCTGATTCCATTGATCCCACAGAACCTCGGCACGAATCCCGTGAGGACCATCATCCGTCCAAAGTTCAGGAATACCCAAACGCGGAACTCCAGCACTACTGAATTTTGATTGTGCATGAATGACATTAATCTTTTCACGAAGTGTCATTCTCTTCAACGCATCCTCAATTCTTTCTTCAACAGGTTTGGTTTCGTCTAAATAGACGGGATTCTGTGCTGAAACATTCAAAGACATCAGCATAGTCAATCCAAACAAAATTTTTTTCATAATGGTATTATTTAGCAATTTGATGTTTCTCGTGTCTTTTAGACCAACTTTTCCTCATTAGTATTCAAACTTTTTCGTGACAAAAATAGCCAATTAAAAGAAAAAAGAAGTATTTTGACAATAATAATTGTATGTTTGCTACCCAAAAAGAATTTTTATGTTGCAAATTACCGCTCCAGAAAATGAACATCGGATCCTGCTCCACTCGTGTTGCGCCCCATGTTCAAGTGCTATTATCGAATGCCTGATAGATAACAACATCAAACCTGTTATGCTATTCTTCAATCCAAACATTTATCCGAGTGCAGAATATGAAACTCGAAAGGAAGAAGCCAAGCGCTTTGCTACGCTAAAAAATATCGATTTCATCGATGCCGACTATAATTACAATGCGTGGAAAGAAGAGATGAAAGGGCTGGAAGACGAGCCAGAAAGAGGAAACAGATGTCTCAAATGTTTCTATTACCGCTTGTCATACACGGCCAAATATGCCCAAGAACACGGACTGAAGGTCTTCACAACGACTCTGGCTTCCAGCCGCTGGAAAAGCCTCGAGCAAATAAACAAAGCTGGCAGATTGGCGGCTTCACAATATGAAGGAACCATTTTTTGGGAACAGAACTGGAGGAAAGGAGGATTACAAGAACTTCGAAACCAACTCCTCAAAGAAAATAACTTTTACAACCAACGTTACTGTGGATGTGAGTTCAGCCTTAAGGCAACAAGTAACAATAAATAACACGAAAAAAAACGATAAAAACAGCAAAAAAAAGCATTTTGGCTTGTTTTGTTTCGTAAATATACTTTGTTTAACTACCTTTGAACCGTAATCAAGACAAGAGACAAAACAATAAATCTCAATACATAAAACATTATGAATAACCTAAATCTTATCGTTTCGCAGTTCAATACTACCGGAACAGTGACGGAAATCAAACCATTGGGAGCAGGACTCATTAATGACACCTACAAAGTACTGACAGCTGAAGAGGATCAACCAGACTATGTGCTCCAAAGAATTAATCACGCCATCTTTCAAGATGTCGAAATGCTTCAAAACAACATTGAAGCAGTGACCAAACATATTCGCAAAAAACTTACAGAAAAGGACGAAGAAGACATCAATCGAAAAGTACTACACTTCCTTCCTACTGGCTCTGGAAAAACCTACTATCATGACGGAACGAACTATTGGAGAATGATGGTATTCATTCCTCGCGCGAAAACATACGAGACTGTAGACCCAGAATATTCATACTATGCAGGTGTTGCATTCGGGAACTTTCAGGCAATGCTGGCAGACATCCCGGACCGCTTAGGCGAAACCATTCCAGACTTCCATAACATGGAATTCCGAATGAAACAGTTAAGAGATGCCGTTGCTGCAAATCCCGTGAACAGACTGGATGAAGTAAAATACTATATTGACGAGCTGGAAAGCCGAGCAGAAGAAATGTGCAAGGCAGAACGCCTGTTCCGTGAAGGCAAACTGCCTAAACGCGTATGCCACTGCGACACAAAAGTCAACAACATGATGTTCGATGAAAACGGCAAAGTCCTTTGCGTCATAGACCTTGATACCGTAATGCCGTCATTTATTTTCTCAGACTATGGAGACTTCCTTCGTACAGGAGCAAATGCAACGGCCGAAGACGACCCCGTCCTTGAACATGTAGCGTTCAAAGAAGACATCTTCCAGGCATTTACCAAAGGCTACCTTGAATCAGCCAAATGCTTCCTTCTCCCTGTAGAAATAGAGAACCTTCCTTATGCGGTTGCTCTATTCCCCTATATGCAGTGTGTGCGCTTCCTGACAGACTATATCAACGGTGACACCTATTACAAAATTAAATACCCACTGCACAATCTCGACAGGACGAAAAATCAGTTCCGTCTCCTGCAATGTGTGGAGGAGAAAACCCCTTCCATGAAGGCATATATCCAATCGCTTTTATAATCAGATACAATGTTCAAAGAACTTCTAATCAAAATGGTATGTGCCACAGGAATTACCGCACAGAGTATTCCGGCACTGATGGACAAAGAAGGCATCGATTTTGAGCCCATAGAAACCATAAACTGGCAAGAATATCCCTATCGGCCCAAAGTATACTTCCGCATGGCCTATTCAAACGACGCCTTACTCGTTCATTATAAAGTAACAGAGAAAAGTGTTGCTGCTGTTGCAGGATGCGATAATGGCAATGTATGGGAAGATTCCTGTGTAGAGTTCTTTACCATGCCGGACGAAAAAGACGGAGTTTACTACAACTACGAATGTAACTGCGTTGGACGTCTACTCATTGGTGGTGGCGTACCGGGAAACAGGACCCATGCCGAACAAAACGTAATAGATACGGTCGACCGGTGGGCTTCTTTGGGGAAAGACGATTTTGAAGAACGTATTGGTGAATGTACATGGGAGGTTGCGCTAATTATTCCGTTGAAAACGCTCTTTTTGCACAATATCACATCCTTGAAAGGCAAAACATTCCGCGCAAACTTCTATAAATGTGGAGACAAACTGCAAACCCCACATTTCTTGTCGTGGAGCCCAATCGGACTTCCCCACCCAAATTTCCATTGTCCACAATTCTTTGGAAAACTTATTTTTGAATAAAGCAATGGAAAAGGCTTCGTCAACCACGGGGCCTTTTCTCTACTCAGCAAGCCCCTAAGAAAAAATGAAAACAAAAAGCGAAAATTTTATTTTTGAGAAAGATATTCCCTGGGAACCTGCCGACCCTCACGTAGAAAGGCAAATTATGGGCTATGACGGCCAAATCATGCTTGTTAAAGTAAAGTTTGAAAAAGGAGCCTGCGGAGCACCACACTCCCACTACCACACCCAAGTGACTTACGTTGAAAGCGGGAAATTCGAGTTTACTATTGGAAATGAAACAAAAATAGTAGAAGCCGGTGACGGACTGATGATGAATCCGGACATCGAGCACGGATGTCGCTGTTTGGAAGCAGGTATACTGATTGACTGTTTTTCTCCTATGCGCGAAAGTTTTTTGAAGCAATAGTCACAAACCTCCTTTTGAACACAATAACGCATGGCTCTAAACTATATTTGGGTAGGATTTTTTGTTGTCGCATTTATTGTCGCCATAGTAAAACTATGTGTTTGGGGCGACACAGGGATTTTTACCCAACTTGTCAACTCAACTTTCGATTCTTCAAAAACGGCCTTTGAAATCTCACTTGGCATGACCGGAATCCTCTCCCTGTGGCTGGGACTTATGAAAATCGGTGAGAGAAGTGGCATGATTAATGTCTTAAGCCAATGGCTCAGTCCTGTCTTCTGTCGTTTATTCCCTGATATCCCAAAGGGACATCCTGCACTTGGTAGCATTTTCATGAATATGTCCGCCAACATGTTGGGACTTGACAACGCGGCCACTCCAATGGGACTTAAGGCCATGAAAGAGTTGCAAGAACTGAATCCGCACAAAGATACGGCATCCAATCCCATGATTATGTTCTTAGTGCTTAACACATCCGGACTCATCCTCATTCCTATGACCATCATGGTCTACAGAGCACAATTAGGAGCCTCACAACCAACAGACATCTTCATCCCAACGCTGATTACCACAAGTATTTCAACCATCGTAGGCTTAGTTGCCGTAAGCATCAGTCAAAGGATAAATCTTATCTGTAAGCCCATTCTCATGCTGATAGGCGGAATCAGCATATTCTTTGGCGCACTCATGTGGCTTTTCATACAACTGACCAGAGAGGAAATGGCAACCTATTCTACCTTGATAGCAAATATTGTCCTTTTCACCGCAATTATGAGTTTTATCCTGTGGGGTGTAAAGAAGAAAATCAACGTCTACGATGCCTTTATTGAAGGCGCTAAAGAAGGTTTTCATACAGCCATTTGCATCATTCCATACCTTGTTGCATTTCTCGTGGCAATTGCTGTTTTCAGAGCTTCAGGAGCAATGGATTGGGCAGTAAACGGTATTAGCTGGTGTGTCGAACGCTGCGGACTCGACACCAGCTTTGTTGGCGCACTTCCGACAGCTCTGATGAAATCCCTCAGCGGCAGTGGAGCAAATGGGTTAATGATTGACTGTATCAAACAATATGGAGCAGATTCTTTTGTCGGACATGTTTGTTGCGTTTGTAGAGGAGCAAGCGATACCACTTTCTATATCCTTGCCGTTTATTTTGGAAGTGTAGGAATCACGAAAACCAGAAATGCCGTTACATGCGGACTTATCGCCGATTTCTCCGGCATTATTGCAGCAATTATCATAAGTTATATCTTCTTCTCCTAAATCTTTTACATTATGATTACCTATCAGACCGTTGATGCCAAAATGCCAGCCATCAAGAAAAAAGAAACGACAGAATGGATAAAAAAAGTCGCACTGTCGTACAACAAACGCATAGGAGACATCAACTACATATTCTGCAACGACGAGAAAATACTTGAAGTGAATAAACAATTCCTTCAACACGACTACTACACAGACATTATTACTTTTGATTATACCGTTAAAGACCGAATAAGCGGAGACCTATTCATCAGCCTTGACACGGTGAAATCCAACACAGAACTCTTCAAACAGGATTACGAACAAGAACTTCATCGCGTAATCATACATGGCATCCTTCACCTCTGCGGCATCAATGATAAGGGAGAAGGAGAACGTGAAATAATGGAAGAAGCAGAAAATAAGGCATTAGCCTTACGAGGGTGAGATCACATTGCAACAATAAATTCCGGCCAAACGACTTTTGTAGCAAAATCTGATATGGGATTTCTGGGTTACGAGTTTACGCTTTCCCCTGATGCCTCCATGTAGAGGATTTTCTTGCTTTTCAAGCTGAGTCTTTTTTTCTCCCGAGAAAAATTTATCTTCCACGCGAGGGAAATAAAGGAAGATGACGAACAACCTTTTGCTAAGGTATATTATAAGCCTTTTGCTGGCGTAAACTCGTTACCCAGATTTCGACAAATTATTTTGCGCGAAATAAGCAAGAATGGGCTAAGAAGACACACTCAGTGAAACATTATCGACTGAATTCACTCATTCTTTCACTTTCATTTAAAATCTTGTCTTTAACACGAAACGCAAAATCATAAATCCTATTAACCTTAGAAATTGTTTCTTCTTTGGTAAATACAATCATATTTCCGTCCTTCTTTCTTCCATTTCTATGAGCAATTAAATGTCTTGCCCTGATAATCTCTTCCATATTGTCGTCATTTGGCATAGAAATATCATATAAAAGCGTTAGCGTATTCTTGATATCGGTCATACTACTATATGACTTTCGTAAAATATGATCTACGACTTCCTGTTCAGCAGAGTCAATAGCGTTATCACACCACATTCGTAAAATTCGTTCTATCAAGTTAACATTATTCTTTGCAGGAATACCAATACTCTTAACAGTTTTCAAAAAAGCTTCTCTACTTTTGGTTGCAATATAAAGAACCAAATCGCTAATTAAAGTATCTAAAGCTGCTACAGCAGAAACAATAGATAAACGATATAATATTTGTTGTGTAGGTTGATTAACGTCATTACGCTCTAATAGCTCCCTCACCTCATTTATTCTGTTCATAAAAGAAGCAAAACAGTCATCAATGGTATTACTGAAAAATGGAGCAAATGTACACTTTGTTGTAAAGAAGGTTTTTGCATAATATTCTTTAAAAAAAGAAGGAGCTTTTTCTTCAGAAATAACTAAGCAAGGGTTTCCTTCAACATTCTGTTTGGGCGTTATTATCTCAGATCCCTTAGGCGGCTCTGCATACAGAGCTCCAGCGTTTTTATATTTGAAATAAGGTGTCATAATTAAAATTCCACCTTCAACATAAACTTTTGTATTCATTTATGCAGCTGATTTAATTTACCTCTTATTAGAATGCAAAGAATTTGTCCTCCATCTTCTTTTTTAAGTTAAACTTTTTGGTAGAGTCAAGAGCACGCTCTATACAGATGAATTTGGTTTCTGTATGTTGCAGGAAAAAATCGACTGTTGCATCATCGAGTTTGTTGTCAACGCAAACGTATGCAGTTTTTACGCCATCTGTGGCGAGATAAACATTGTTAGCGGTAAACATTGGTTGATGCTCAAGTTTGTATGTGAGCATGAAACCACGATATATTAGAATTTCTGTAATAAGGTCATTATCATTAAATTCTAATGACAATTGTTTCTCCTTTTGAGATACATATTGTTTGAATAGCTTCAAATTCTCCTCCTCTGATTTCTCTGGGTCGGGAGCGAAATCAGTACGTGGAAAAGATGATTTTGAAAGTGTAAACACTCTAAAGCCTAATTGGTCTAATTGCTTTTGTTCTTCAGGTGTGATTAACTTTCCCTCAAAAGATGCTTTCGTTTTCTCTATAACGGCTTTATTTCGGGCAATAGTTATATCGCTAATTTTCTTGAAACCAGCACGTCGCGCATTGCTATTCTCGTCTGTTGTCTGTGGTACTTGCACAAGAATATACTTGCGGTATCCATTATCTTCGGCATTTAATTCTGTTACAGCTTGTCCTGTTGTTCCAGAACCACCAAAGAAATCTAATACAATAGAATCGTTGGTTAAACCTGCTCTTAATATATGTTTAATAAAGAACACTGGCTTAGGAAAAGAGAATATATCTTCTAAACCTAATTTCTCCATGTCGTTTTGACTTGATTTGAATTCGTTATCGTTTAAAAGAGTACGAAGTTTCTTACCTTCGGCCATTCGCTGTTTGAATTGTACAGACCATTCTCCATTGTCTTTATGTACAAACCTTATTTCTCCTGCTGCCTTATCTTCAAGGAAACGTTTTTCACTCCTAAACCAATTACCTTTTAGCATACTTCCGTCTGGTGCTTGTATCAGATATGGAATAGTTGCAGTACAAGAACGTTCCATTGTGTCCCAAAAATATTTTCCTTTTTTATCTTCATAAGCGTATCTTTTAAGATATGCTTGATCAAAAGGTATAAACATATTAGGCAAAGACGTAACTTCTTTAGCATATACAATTACAAAATCATTTTCAATCGCAAAATATTTTGAAGCGCTTCCACCTCCAGCTTTCGTTCTACGAGATAGTATAGAGAGGAAATTTTCTTCGCCAAATACCTCATCACAGACTTTACGCATATGATGCAACTCATGTTCATCTATTGAGATGAAAATCACACCATCAGGACGCAAAAGATTGCGAGCAACAAGGAGGCGGCTATACATCATATCCAACCAGTTGCTATGGAAACGCCCACTTGCATCAAAGTTTGTATCAAGGGTTATTCCGTCTTCCAATTGTTCCGTGCGTTCCCAATATGCTTGACGGTTTTCTGAGAAATCGTCATTATATAAAAAGTCTTCTCCTGTGTTATAAGGAGGGTCTATGTAGATGACTTTAACTTTGTTCCTATAGCCAGACAACAATATTTTGAGCACTTCAAGATTTTCACCTTCTATAATAATATTCTCTGCCGTTTCAAGGTTCACACTGCGTGTTTCGTCATAATGCAAAGTGGCACGAGTTGGCGTGAAGGCATTACGTTTGGCTTTTGATTTGCCAAACCAACGGAATTCGTAGCGTTCCGTTTCTTCAACGCTATCAGGGTTTAATGCTTTTTTTACTTCATTTATA
>JAQXZK010000067.1 GCA_029227175.1 Bacteroidales bacterium
AGTGATTTCTCAGAATCTCCATAGGGTTCTTATTCCTCCCCCTTGGGGGAGCCAGAGGTGGTCTCCTGAAGAAACTCATCATACCACCTTGCCGCCTCCTTCAGCGTCTCGATGAGCTGCTTCGCCTTCTCGCTCGCATCGTCCTGGCCAAACTCATAGTGCATCATACACCCGTTGAACGTCAGTGCCATGTTGCGACACCCCACCTGAGTATGCACCCAGCTCTTGCTCTGATGCAACGTGTCCAGATAGTGCTGCGTACTCTCGAACTCATGCACCTGGAACAGACACTGCGGATATTCCATCTGCATCACAAACTTTTCCTGACGTCCCTTCATGCGGCACTCCATGAACTTGATGTTAGCCGCCGACTCATTCATCTTTACCACGTTATTAAAAGTATTAAAGTAATTGTCAAGGGCGTAACCGTAACCCGTAACCGAAGCTGAAAAGCGACAACACAAAACAGCAGGGAAAAGACAGAGTTGTCTTCCACCCGCTGCGGTCAGCAAGGACGCTTGGTGGGGAGCTTGAACACCTGCTGGATTTCGGTCACAGCCTCATCGGTCATGCCGTCCGGTTCAAATCCCATGTTGCGGGCACACATATAGATATTGGCCGACTTGTTCAACACGTCAATCTGGTCAAAGGCATCCATCACGTCAGTGCCCACAGCCAGTGCCCCGTGCTTTTCCCACAGCACCACGTCATACTTCTTGATTTGCTCAAGTGTGGCCTCTGCCAGCTCGATGGAAGACGGCATGGCATAAGGAACGACACCCATTCCCAGCGGTGCGAAGGCCAGCGTTTCGGGAATCATAGACCAGAGTGTCTTGGTGAGCACCTCGGTATTGAGGAAACGGTTGTTGTGGGACATGGCTACCAGTTCGATGGGATGCGTATGTACACATGCCTTATAGGTGCTTCCACTCTCGAGCAGGTAGTTGTGCAGCAAGAGGTGGGACGGCAGTTCGGAGGTGGGCATGACCGGATTGTCGGCGATGATGACATAAGAGGCGCAATCGTCAAGTATCCGGATGATAGACCCGTTCTCCATAGGGCGACGAGCCAAGTCTCTCATCCGTTTTCCGGTGCCCTTGCAATAGAAGTAACATCCCTTCAGCTGGGGCAGGACACAGCCGATGGAAATAGGCTGACTGATGGCCGGCATCTGCCTGATAGCCTCATCGGCATACTCGGTCACGTTCACCGTGATGTTTCCGCCATTACGTTCT
Source organism: Bacteroidales bacterium (assembly GCA_029227175.1). Lineage (GTDB taxonomy): Bacteria > Bacteroidota > Bacteroidia > Bacteroidales > Bacteroidaceae > Bacteroides. The sequence goes on from JAQXZK010000067.1 coordinate 1,236, forward strand.
GCCCATCCTTTTTGCCAAAGGTAGCCAGCCACCTCGGCTATCTGTTCTACAACGGTACGAAGTCCGTCTCTTCCTTCAAGTATACTGTTCATTGTTCTTTTTTAATGTTATATGTTAGACGTTAGACATGTTCGCCATAATGTTCTTTCGTGATGGTGTCGAGCGACTTTCCGCGCGTATTCGGACAGCCGAATGCTCCGACCAACAGGGAGACAAGCAAGAGCGCCACCATGCAGTAGGCTGCCACGGTGAATCCTTCGCCCTGTTCGCCGTAGATGTAGGTGAACACCAGGCCCCACACAGCTGAGAGGCTACGCACGATGAAGAACATCAGTCCCTGTGCACCGGCACGGAATTTGGCAGGGAAGAGTTCCGAGCCCCACAGGGCATAGAACACCTGCACGGAGCATCCGTTATTGATTCCCCACAGAATGGTGAAGGCCCACAAGCCGGTCATGCCGTTGACACCCACGATAATGATGGCCCAGGCACAAAGTGCAGCCAGCAAGCCAAAGATGTAGAAATAGAGATGCGGGAATCGGTCGATGAAATGAGACAAGACGAATGTGGTGCCCACGACAATGGCCCACCCTACGCAACTCAGGAGGTTGGCCTGCTCGTTGCTCAGTCCGCCTGCTGTCTCGTAGATATGCGGCTGGAAGAACCCCATCACCGAAGCCACCAGGTTCCACGTGAGGTAGATGACTGCGAGGAAAGCAACCATGCGCACGGCAATCTTATTAGAGAACAAGACACCAAAGGCGTGAATCAGGCCTGTGTTTTCTCCCTTTGCATGAGAAGCCTCCTTATTAGCCTTCCATTCGGCACTCTCGTCAAGTCCACGCTGCAAATTCCAGGCAATGAATGCGACTACGAACAAAGAGAAGAACACGATGCGCGAGCTGAACACATTAATAGCTGCCTCCGCGCTCTCCGTCCCGATGATGGCGTGTCCCAACGACTCGACCCAACCAAAGAGGTAGCCGTCCGGAGCAAACAACATGCCCAGCAGCAAGATGCACATAGGACCGAATCCCCAAGACATCTGCGAGATACAGATGTTGCGCCCACGGTTGTTAACCTCGGAACTCTCTGAAATGTAGGTCCACGAAGCCGGCACCCCGATGCCGACAGAAACGCCGGTAATCAGGAAACCGGCCAGCAACATCGGGAAATTGACCGAAAGCAGAATCGTCAGTACGCCTGCCATATAAACCAAGAGATTATAGGTGTAGATGAACTTCCGCCCATACTTGTCGGCCAGCACACCACCAATAATCGCACCTAAAGCAGCACCCAGACAGTTGGCGCTGATGAAATTAAGCCATCCGAGATGCATCTCTGACAGACCCAGATAGTCCTTCCAAAGAGTGAGACCACTGGCACCGGCCACAATGGCACCGGCATCCAGATAATTGGTAAGAGACACCGCAATGGTGCTCTTCAGACTTCCATGCTTTGCCATAGTTTATCGCTTGCTTGTCACTTCCTTCTCGTATGCCTCCACTGCTGCAATGAACGAAGCCCCTACCGGCACCCCATTGCGTTCGCAGTACTCATCATAAACGGCCTGCCACGGCATCGCCTTAGCTTCCTCCATCAACGCAAGCACCTTATAACCCTCTCCGGCGAGTTCATAGCCGGCTATCAGCTCACGAGGTTCAAGCAAGGCACGGAGCATGCACTTCTGAGCACTGCGCGAACCGATGACATAAGCCCCGATACGGTTGATGCTTCCGTCAAAAAAGTCAAGACCGTAATGTACGCGGTCCAATGCATCAGCACGGACTATCTCACTGAAGAGTTCCTGAGTCTGGTCGTCCATGATGGTGACGTGGTCCGAATCCCAACGTATCGGACGGCTCACATGTAGCATCAGTTCCTTCAAGAACGGCAAGACGGCACTGACCTTGTCGGCCGGAGACTCTGTCGGGTGATAATGGCCCGTATCAATAGTCAGTATCTTATCATATTTGGCTGCATAAGCCGTATAGAAATCGTGAGACCCAACGGTGAAGCTCTCCAGACCGATGCCGAACACCTTGCCCTCGATAGCATCTTTCATCATGGGTTGTTCGTCTTCGAAAATACGATCCAAAGAGTCTTTCAGAAGATTGCGATAGAGGGCATGATTCACCGACACGTCCTTACAACCGTCATGAATCCACAGGTTCATCAGACAAGGGTCGTTCTGCGCCTGTCCGATTGCATTTGAAATCTCGCGGCAACGTTTTGTGTGCTCTATCCAGAAATTACGGATAGAAGGGTCCGGATTAGCAAGAGTCAGACTGCCGCTCTTGGGATGGGAGAACGAAGAGGAGTTGAAGTCAAGCAGCATGCCATGCTCCCGACCCCAATCTATCCATGACTGGAAATACTCTACCGTCACCTCGTCACGGTCAACCACCTTGCCCTTGAAGTCGCCATAAATCTCGTGCAGGTTCAGTCGGTGACTGCCCGGAATCAGGCTCTTGGCCTTCAAGATATCGGCACGCAGTTCGTCAATATTTCGTGCTGCACCCGGATAGTTTCCCGTACTTTGTATGCCGCCACTTAAAGCACCAGCCTGCACTTCAAAACCATGCACGTCATCGGCTTGCCAACAATGCAAGGAGAGGTGAAAGTTCTGCATTTGCTCCAACACCTTTTCAGTGTCTATGCCCATTTCAGCATATCGGGCCTTGGCTATTTGATAAGCCTGTGATGTAATCTGTGTCATTGTCTGTATTATATTTATCGGTTTATTTGCAAGTATTTTTCAAAACCTTCTGCCCATAAAGCTGCATCCTGCGGCTGATAATGCGTCAGCTGGACAGAAGATGCTATCATGGCACGCATCTCCTTGATGTCGGCCACCAAGCCGGCAGCCTTTGCCTGCAACATGATATTTCCAATGGCCGTCGCCTCTGTAGGGCCGGCAGCAACAGCAATGCCCAAGGCATTGCTTGTAAACTGGTTAAGCAAGGCATTGCGCGAACCGCCACCGATGACATGGAGTATCTCTATCGGAGCAGGAGCCAGTTCGCGAAGCATGCCGAACACCTCCCGATAGCGCAGTGCCAGACTGTCGAATATACAACGTGCCAGTTCGCCCGGAGTCTCGGGTACATACTGTCCGGTTCGCTGGCAATAGGTGCGGATGGCTGCAATCATGGATATAGGATTGGCAAAAGAGGCATCGTCTGGATTTATCAGACTCTGGAATGCCGGAACTTTCAAAGCCTCGGCGATGAGTTCGTCATAACCCAGGCCCTTCCATTCCTTGCGGCACTGCTCCAGAAGCCACATGCCACAAATGTTCTTCAGGAAGCGGGTCGTACCCTCTACCCCACCTTCATTGGTGAAGTTGCCATCGAAACTCTGCTGGTTGATAATCGGCTGTCTGACCTCAACACCCATCAACGACCAGGTACCACTGCTGAGGTATGCAAAGCCATCTACACAGGCCGGAACCGCAGCCACAGCCGAGGCGGTGTCATGACCGGCCACAGCAATGACCGGAAGAGCACCAAGACCCGTCAACTGCTGAATCTTCTCGGTCAGCACGCCCACCCGATGACCGGGGAACACGATTGGAGCAAAGTTATCCTGGCTCAAGCCAAGTGGCTCCAGCAGTTCGTTCTCCAACTGCTTGGTGTAAGGATTCAGAATCTGAGAAGTGGAGGCTATCGTGTATTCCGTCACCATGTTGCCCGTCAACAAATAAGACAGTGCATCGGGAGTAAAGAGTATCTTTTCCGCCGATGCAAGCACCGAACTCTGCCGATGACGCATGGCCTGAAGCTGGAAGAGCGAGTTGAAATTAATGAACTGTACACCCGTCAGTTCATAGACACGCTCACGAGGGACGCGCTTGAAGTAGGTCTCCATCATACCCTCCGTATGCGGGTCTCGATAACTGCATGGATTGGATAGTAACTGACCATCCTTACCCACGCAGACAAAGTCAACCCCCCACGTATCAATACCGATAGAGGTGATGGGAATGTTTTCCTCGCTAACCTTGCAAAGGCCTTTTATAATCTCATTATAAAGTGCATAGATGTCCCAATACACATGGTCGTTACATGATATCAAGGCATTGGGGAAACGAGTGATTTCCTGCAATTCGATTTTGCCGGCCGACACCGTACCGACGATAGTACGCCCGCTGGTCGCACCTAAATCGACTGCAAAAAACTTTTGTTGGTTTGACATAGCCATATAGATTTTAAGTGTTTATAGTCTTAAGGTTTCATCAGGAAGGGCAGGACAAGTATGCAAACGATGTCCTTCATCCTTTCCGTTAGACTGGTTTCACAAGTATACAATCGAATCGCGCACAGAAACTTCAAGATTCCCGGCACAATCCGATGGGATTCAGCCTATCAGACGGAGGCAAAGTTACAACTTTATACGTGAGTTCGGTTCATTTCTGCATACTTTCCTGCAAAACTTTCTGAAGTACCGAAGACTTTGTTATCCCCCTGACCTTGGGAGCTAACGAGATTTACAGCACCCCTTTCGAACTGGGCAACTCGTAATGATAAATATCACGTCTCACGGCCATCTTTAACGCCCGGGCCAGAGCCTTGAAGATGCCCTCAATCTTGTGATGCTCATTTGTTCCTTCGGCCTTGATATTGAGATTCATCTTGGCAGCGTCGCTCAGGCTCTTGAAGAAATGGAGGAACATCTCGGTAGGCATCTCGCCTATCTTCTCCCGATGAAACTCGGCATCCCACACCAGCCAAGGACGCCCACCGAAGTCGAGTGCCACCTGACAAAGGCAATCATCCATAGGCAGGCAATAGCCATAACGTTCGATGCCCCGTTTATTGCCCAAAGCGTAGAGCAGGCACTCTCCAAGCGCCAAAGCCGTGTCCTCAATGGTGTGATGTTCGTCAACATGCAAGTCTCCCCTCACTGTTATGTCCAGATTCATTCCACCGTGTTTACCTATCTGTTCGAGCATGTGGTCAAAGAATCCCATTCCCGTCGAGATGTTGCATTGCCCCGAGCCATCCAAGTCGACAGAAACTGCAATGTCCGTTTCCTTGGTTGTACGCCTGAGCGAATATCTCCGCTCACCGGCAAATAGGAACTCGGCAATGCGCGACCAGTCGCGGGTAGCCAGCACACAGGTGTCCTGTAACCTGTCATCCAGCACAGACTTATCAGGCTGTAAAAGAATGGCTTTGCACCCCAGGTTGTAAGCCAACTCTACATCTGTGGGGCGGTCTCCTATCACGTAACTCCCGGCCATGTCGTAGGCTGCATTGTTCATATATCCGGTCAACATTCCCGTGCGTGGCTTCCTGGTAGGAGCGTTATCCTCAGGCATAGAGCGGTCAATGCAAACCTCGTCGAACGTGATTCCCTCTCCCGCCAGAGTCTTCATCATCAGGTTGTGTGCCGGCCAGAAAGTTTCTTCCGGAAACGAAGCCGTACCCAGTCCGTCCTGATTCGTTACCATCACAAATTCAAAGTCAAGTTTCTCGCGGATGAAACCCAGATTACGCATCACACCGGGATAAAACTCCAACTTCTCCAACGCATCAAGCTGATAATCAATCGGGGGTTCAATCACGAGTGTCCCGTCCCTATCAATGAACAACACCTTCTTCATGGCCTACTGATTTATTGTTTCCGTTTCATGATATGCCTTCATCGCCTCCAGCAGTTCGTCGTTTTCTTCAGGCGTTCCGACAGTGATTCTCAAGCACTGGGCACAGAGCGATACACGATGGCGGTTGCGCACAATGATTCCCCGGCCTACCAGATAATTATATATCGCCACGGCATCGGTCACCCGAACAAGGACAAAATTGGCATCTGTCTCGAACACTTTTTCCGTAACAGAGAGTTCTCTCAGGGCATCCATAAGTCTGCTACGCTCGGCCTTCAATATCCTGACCCATTCCTTCACGGCATCCACATGCTCCAAAGCCTTCAGCGCTTCCTGCTGTGTCAACTGATTGACGTTATATGGGTATTTTATCTTGTTGAAAACCGCAATAATCTCTTCCGAAGCAAACGCCATACCCAGGCGGATGGCCGCACACCCCCATGCCTTAGAGAAAGTCTGCAAAACGATGAGGTTCGGGTACTCGTCCAACCGGTGAGAGAACGTAGCATGGTTGCTGAAGTCAAAATAAGCCTCATCTATCACGACTATGCCTTCAAACTGTCTCAGAAGTTTCTCTATCTCGACCTCGCACAAACTATTTCCGGTCGGGTTGTTGGGAGAACACAGGAATATGGCCTTCGTATTTCCATCGGCCGCCTTCAGCAAGTCGTCGGCATGAAACTGGAAATTCTCGTCAAGCAGCACCTTACGATAAGCCACATCATTGATATCGGCACACACTTGATACATGCCGTAACTGGGGTCTATCGCGACCACGTTATCTACACCGGGGCGACAGAAAGCTCTATACACCAAATCGATAGCCTCATCACTACCATTGCCCATGAAGATACACGCCGGCCGTACGCCCTTTATCACAGAGAGTTTTTGCTTAAGCTGCAACTGCAAGGGGTCGGGATACCGATTGATGGGGGCATTAAAAGGATTCTCGTTCGCATCCAGGAATACATGTGCCTCAACTCCCTTATACTCATCACGCGCAGAGGAATAAGGCTTCAGCTGCCGGATATTGGGACGTAAAAGTTTCTCGAGTGAAATCATAATAGTGATATGTGTGTTTTTATCATTAACAATATTTATTACCTGCCAATCTCGTTCAAGCGAACCGTTACAGCACGTTTATGTGCATCCAGATGCTCGTTCGCGGCCATGGTTTCAATGGCAGGCCCTATGGTACGTAGACCCTCAGGAACAATCTCCTGGAAAGTAATTTTCTTGGTAAAGCTGTCCAAATTCACACCGCTATAAGCTCGTGCATAACCGTTAGTAGGCAACGTGTGATTGGTACCCGAAGCATAATCTCCGGCACTCTCGGGAGAATAAGCTCCCAAGAAGACAGAACCTGCATTGGTAACTTGAGAGGCAACGCTCTCATAATCCTTGGTCTCGATAATCAAATGCTCCGGTGCATAATCGTTTGTCATTTCTATGGCCTGAGACATAGATTCCACAACAATCAACTTGCTATTCTCCAACGAGCGGGCAGCAATTTCCTTTCGGGGGAGCAGTTCCAACTGGCGCTCAACCTCCCGTCTGACAGCCTGCAGCAAGTCGGCAGAAGTCGTAATCAATATAGCCTGACTATCAACCCCATGCTCAGCCTGACTCAACAGATCGGCTGCTACAAAAGCCGGATTAGCCGTCTCATCTGCTAACACCTCAACTTCAGAGGGGCCCGCCGGCATATCAATGGCTACATCGCGCAAGCTGACCAATTGCTTGGAAGCAGTGACATACTGATTGCCTGGACCGAAGATTTTATATACCTTGGGAATAGACTCCGTGCCATAAGCCATAGATGCTATGGCCTGCACGCCACCGACCTTGAAGACCCGGGTGATTCCGGCCATCCGAGCAGCATATAATACAGCGGGATGCACCTTGCCATCACGACCCGGAGGGGTACAAAGTATGATTTCCCGACATCCGGCTATCTTGGCCGGAACAGCCAACATCAGAACGGTAGAGAACAACGGTGCCGTTCCACCCGGGATGTAGAGTCCAACCTTTTCTATCCCTACTGCCTGCTGCCAGCAGATGACACCCGGACGAGTTTCTATCTTCTTGCCCACGAATTGCTGGGACGCATGGAACGTGGCAATGTTCTCCTTGGCCAAAGAGATGGCATTCTTCAAGTCTTCCGGCACAAGTGCTTCCGCCTCGTCCATTTCGGCTTCCGTGACACCTAATGTTTCAAGCTCTACCTTGTCAAACATTTTTTCATACGCCATCACCGCCTTGTCGCCCTCACTTCTGACCTTTGCAATGATACCTCGAACGGTATCGAACAAGCCTTCCGTTTCCATGACAGGACGCTTCAGGAGCTCGTCCCACTGCTTTCTTTCCGGATATTCAATGACCTTCATAATATTTCTATCTCTTTTTTAAGGTATCATCTTCTCTATGGGCAACACTAAAATGCCCTCTGCACCCAGAGATTTCAACTTGCCGATTATCTCCCAGAAGCAATCTTCACTTAAGACTGTATGGACTGAGCACCAGTCAGCCTGTGCCAACGGCATTACCGTCGGGCTCTTCATACCCGGCAAGACAGCCACAATATCATTTACCTTCTGGCTGGGAACATTCATCAAGACGTATTTCTTGTCCTCAGCCGTACGCACAGCATCCATCCGGAAGAGCAATTCCTTCAGGATTTCCTTCTTCTCTTCACAGAGGTTCTTATTGCCTATCAGCAAAGCCTCACTGCGCATCACCACTTCAACCTCCTTCAAGCGGTTGCTGACCAAGGTAGAACCGGAACTGACAATATCAAAAATAGCATCTGCCAAACCGATACCCGGAGATACCTCTACCGAACCGGTAATGACATGAATCTCAGCATGAACTCCTTTTTCATTCAAAAAGCGACGAAGTATGCCCGGATAAGAGGTGGCTATTTTCTTCCCCTCAAACCATGTCACATCCTTATATTCCAAGTCTTTCGGCATGGCCAAAGAGAGACGGCACTTACTGAAGCCCAAACGCTTGATAATCTCGGCGTCCTCGTCACGCTCTACAAATTCATTCTCTCCCACAATACCAATATCAGCAACTCCGGTAGCTACGGTTTGCGGAATGTCATCATCGCGGAGGAAAAGAACCTCAACAGGGAAATTGGAAGACTGAACCAGCAAGGTGCGCTTGGCTACCGCCAGTTTGATGTCCGACTCCGACAGGAAATTCATTGTTTCGTCATAAAGACGACCCTTGGCTTGTACTGCAATTCTTAACATATAATCATTCTGTTTTTTTTCAATAATAAAGGGCTTACCTTGTATTCAGTAAGCCCTTACTTATATCTGTCATTTCAACACATATCGCAATCTGCCTACCGATTCAATCGTTAGGATGATGATGGCGATGATGTGAATTACGAACTATCATTTCTTGGATTTTAGTTTGATGTCGCAAAAGTAGATTTTTTCACCGATTCGACCAAAAGAAATCATCAAAAAGTAACAAATTACTCTTTTTGACTTACATTTTTACGGCCACTTGTCTCAAAATTCTTCAAACCGGTACTGAGAAAATCTATATAGGCCGGGATGTTCTCGTCATACGAATAGGATTTGTTCAAAGGATTGCCCTCCGTATCGACCAGCACATAGAACGGCTGTGCATTGGCTCCAAACTTTACCCGCTGCAGATAGCTCCACTTGTCTCCATAGGTACGGAGTGTACGCATCTGCCCGTTTTCCTCTACTTGTTTCTTTTCCGGTAGCGGAGTCTTATCGTCGACATGCAATGTAATGAGGACATAGTCGTTATTGATAAGGTCCTTCACACGCTCGTCTGTCCACACAGCCGCCTCCATCTTGCGACAATTCACACAGCCGAAACCGGTGAAATCAAGCATCACAGGCTTGCCTTCTCGGACAGCATAGGCCATACCCTTCTCATAATCATCAAAACGAGCCTGTACCTCATTCTTGTAAAGGCTGAAGTCCTGCGTCGACATCGGTGGCGCAAAAGCACTGATAGCCTTCAACGGGGCTCCCCAGAGACCGGGAACCATATAGACAGCAAACGCCAGACAAGCCATAGACAGGAAGAAACGAGGAACTCCTATCTTTACCTCCCCATCATCATCATGACTGAATTTAATCTTACCCAACAGGTAGAATCCCCACAAGGCAAAAATCACAATCCACAGGGCGATGAACACCTCTCGGTCGAGTAGTCTCCACCCATAAGCCAAATCGGCCACAGAGAAGAATTTTAAGGCAAAAGCCAGTTCAAGGAAGCCCAAAGAGACTTTGACCGCATTCATCCACCCTCCAGATTTGGGCATGGACTTCAACCAGGATGGGAATAATGCAAACAGTGTGAATGGCAATGCCAAAGCTAATGCAAAGCCAAACATACCGATAGCCGGAGCCACAATGTCACCCGTTGTGGACACCTGCACCAGCAAGAAACCTATGATAGGTCCTGTGCAGGAGAAAGAGACGAGTGAAAGGGTAAACGCCATAAGGAAGATACTCAGCAAACCGGTAGTTGCCTCGGCCTTGGAGTCAACGGCCGTACTAAAGCTTGATGGCAGCGTGATTTCGAACGCTCCGAAGAAACTCGCCGCAAAAACAACGAGCATCAGGAAGAACAGAATGTTGAACACCGCATTGGTGGACAAGGCGTTCAACGCACTTGCACCCAACAAGAGAGTAATTGCCAAGCCCAACGTCACATATATCACGACAATGGACACGCCATAAGTCATGGCATCACGGATGCCTTTCTTCTTGTCTTTGGTACGTTTCAAGAAGAACGAAACCGTCATCGGAATAATGGGCCACACGCAAGGCGTAAACAAGGCCAGCAAGCCGCCCAAGAAACCCGTAGCGAGGATATAGAGCCAGGAATAATCGGTCGGGGCATTTTCATCGCCAAAAGATTTCAGTTCCTCTACAACCGGCCTCCACCAATTTCCAAGTGGGTCTTCCTGAACCATTGTCGGAGATTCAGCCTGCATTGTTTCGTTCGTTTGTACAGCAGGAGCAACTTGAGTCTCCGTCTTCTCTGCCATCCCCGGAACGGTTGCATTTCCTTTATAGTGAACCTCTACGGCCGTTGGAGGCATACAGTTAGCATCATTACATGCTCCATACTCTAAATATCCATCAACGGCATACGCTCCACCTGTCAATTTCAATGGTTGTACAAAAACCACCTGACCCTCAAAATAACGCACCTTCATTTCGAACATCTTGTCGAAAATCTCATGCTCGTTACCCTCAGCACGCAATGCTCCATTCAAGACTGCCCCCTGCAGATGCTCGGCAGTGAAGGTGGCAGAAGTAGGACCTCCCTCCGGAAGATTGGTAGCATAGACATGCCACCCTTTTTCTATTTTTGCCGTAAAGACAATTTCTGCCTCCGTCGCCGATGTGTTACGGAATTGTGTCGTAACGGTTACCGGCTCTCCTATCTGTGCCGATGCCCACTGCACAGCCAGAAGCACCAGCATACAAGTCGTAATTAATACTCTCTTCATAGACACCCTAATATACATAGTCCACACATGCACGACTCTCCTTGTACGGACCAAGGATAGAAGCAGCAGCTACATGGTCGGGATGAGCCGCATAGGCACGCACCTCGTCCATTGTCTCAAAATCACTGTTCAAGGCAATGTCCCACTGCTCTGCCGGATTCATATTCAAGCCTACCTCTACATGCTTGATAAAATCAATACTTGCAGGCAATGCCTCAATGGCATTCTTGAAAGAATTCATCACTTCCCATCTTTTCTCTGCTGAAAGTTCTTCTTTCAGTTTAAATAATACAATATGTTTGACCATGTTTTGATTATTTAATGTTTCTATCTATATTTGCCCTCGTTCTGATTTACACCTATCCGAGTACGGGGTGCAAAGTTAACCTTTTGTTTCAAACATTCAAAAATACAGATATGTTAATCATAGGAATAGCAGGAGGTACCGGTTCCGGCAAAACGACTGTGGTTCGAGAAATTGTGAACAGCCTTCCTGAAGGCGAAGTGGTTGTACTTCCTCAAGATTCATATTACAAGGACAATAGTCACCTCCCTCTGGAACACAGGCTGAACCTCAACTTCGACCATCCCGATGCTTTTGAATGGTCCTTGATTTCCAAACACATATCCATGTTGCGCAGGGGTGAGTCCATCGAGCAGCCCCTGTACTCCTATCACACCTGCACCCGACTTCCGGAGACCATCCACATCGAGCCTAAACAGGTGATTATCATTGAGGGAATCCTGGCCTTATGCGACCCTGAATTGCGCGATATGATGGACCTCAAGCTGTTTGTGGATACGGACTCTGACGAACGCCTTATCCGTGTGATTCGTCGGGATGTCATCGAACGTGGCCGTACGGCCGAAGCTGTCATGAGCAGGTACACAAGTATCCTGAAGCCTATGCACCAACAGTTTATCGAACCCTGCAAACGATATGCCGACCTCATTATTCCCGAAGGTGGTGGAAACAGGAAGGCTATCGAGATACTGACCATGTATATTAAAGAACATCTGTGATAACCTGACACACACTCTTTTGCGTATCCTCTTTCGTATATGGCTATTTGCGTTGCTACTGTCACTCTGTAACTGCCGGCAGCAACCCGCTGCAACACACGACGATCTGCAACAGATTTGCGATTCCGGCCGTCTCAAGGTGCTCACGCTCTACCGACCCGTTTCCTACTTCCTGTATCGAGGACAGGAGATGGGTATACAGTTTGACATGGCCAACCAATTCGCCCAACATCTTGGCGTAAAACTCGACATAGAAGTCTGTGCCACCCCCCAAGAATTGACTGACCGGATCAGAAATGGAGAGGGAGATTTAGGAGCCTTTTCTATTCCCTACAACTTCCATCTGGAAGACAGTCTCATCTTCTGTGGAGTCCGACAGATTACCCAATTGGTCATTGTTCAGCGAACCGGCACGGGAAGAAAAGGACAAAGGCCGCTCACTGATGTAACACAACTCATCGGCAAGGACGTCTATGTCAAACCCGGCATTTTCTTACAAAGACTTAACAACCTCAACCAGGAACTGGGAGGAGGCATCCGCATCCATGTAGAAGAAAGCGACTCTCTCAGTTTGGAAGACCTCATTACGGCTGTATCGCAGAAAAAAATTGACTATGTAGTGGCTGAGGAAGGCGTTGCACGCCTGCATCGCAATTACTTCAACAACCTTGACATCCGACTAAAGATAAGTTGCGATGTGCAGTCTTCATGGATTGTCAGATACGACCATCCGGCACTTGCCAAAGCCGCTACAGAATGGTTCTTGCAGGAAGAACGTTCTCTGGATCACAAAGCGAAAGTCATGAAATATTTCGAGCTGAGCAAGAATGTGCCACGTCCCCCGATTCTCTCCCTCCGCGAGGGGAAAATATCACATTACGACCACCTCTTCCGCAAATATGCCAAAGAAATAGGTTGGGACTGGCGGCTTCTCGCTTCATTATCCTACCAGGAATCACAATTTGACACACTGGCAACCTCCTGGTCGGGGGCAATAGGCATTATGCAGATGATGCCCAGGACCATGCACATGATGGGCGTAAAAGAAGGCATGGAGTGGAATCCCGAAGAGAATATCCGTGTCGCATGCAAATACCTCCAACTGCTTGACTCTATCTTCAGACGCGTGCCCGAAGATGACCGCCACCACTTCATCCTGGCAGCCTACAACTCCGGTGTGGGGCATATCACCGATGCAATGGCATTAGCCTACAAGTACGGCCGGAACAAATACATCTGGCAAAATCATGTGGACAACTACCTGCTGCTAAAGAGCAGTGAGCACTACTTTAACGATCCGGTTTGCAAGTATGGCTATTTCCAAGGCTCTACCACGTGCGACTTTGTTTATAACATCATGCACCGCTTCGAACTCTACAAGGAACGCATTAAGCCATAAAAAACAGGCAAGAAAGACAAACACACCCATGGTATCTATCATAACGGTAAACTACAACGGAGCCAATGACACCTGCGAGATGATTGAATCGTTTCGCAAACATGAAACCTATACCGATTATGAAATCATTGTCGTCGACAATGGTTCAAGCAATCCTGCCGAAGTGCCATACATCAAAGCACGCTGTCCGGAGGCTATGGTCATACAAAGCACCAATACCGGTTTTGCAGGCGGCAACAACACAGGTATCAGACAGGCTCATGGGGACTACATCTTTTGCCTCAACAACGACACCATTATCAAAGCCCCCATTCTCGAGCCACTCGTCGCCCGACTACAGGAGGGAAGGACTGGTGCCGTTTCTCCCATGATAAGATTCTCCTACCCGCCCTACGACATCCAATACTATGGGGACAATCGCATGACCCCCATCACCCTGCGAAAGACAACACCACCCTACGATACCGCTCACCAAGAACAATATTCCGTCGCACACCCGACCGAAGTGCTTCACGGAGCAGCCATGATGTTACGTCGGGACGCAATAGACCAAATAGGACTTATGTACGAAGGATTCTTCCTCTTCTATGAAGAATTTGACTGGAGTTATCTGCTTTCTGAACAGGGATATGATATCTGGTACGAGCCCAAGGCTGTCGTATATCACAAAGAGGGGCAGACAATCGGGAAAATTACCCCCACGCGCAGGCAATTCCTCTCACGCAGCCGTATCATTTTTGCTCGCCGACATCTGAATGGTCTGAATAAAATGCTTTCCTGCTCCTACCTGCTAAGCATTGTCCTCACTCGCGACATTATAAACTTCGTGCGTAAAGGTCGCTTTGACCTCGCCCTGGCCGCCATCAAAGGCTCGTGGAGCGGTATATGCGCTCAGTTGTAAACACAGCCAAGATTCTCCTTACATATTTCATATATAAAAACCGGGGAGCAACCGAGGAAACCGGAGTAACAACTTTCTTTGGGATTAGGCTTTCTGTCAATATTTTTATCATTATTATTGCCCGTCAGAGAAAACATAAAATCAAAATAAAAACGAGTTTTGAGACCATAAGCCCATCCCCTCGTCATGAGTTTTTTATAGTCCTTACCAAGGCCCTCGTTACCACGATTTTTTTCTCTTGCGAGGAAAAAACTCTCTCTTGACTGTCAAGCCAAAGACGAGTTGGCCTCATAAGGAAAAGCATATACTCGTTCCCATAACACGCTTTGATTTTTATTTTCAGACTTCTTTCGACTGAAAGTTTGTAAATATTATTATCAAGAATCTCAGTTAGGATTTGGTTGTCCTGTTGTCGTTATATAGGGACAGTAGTGGCCGAAAATGCAAAAACATTGCATCGCTGACACAACTTTTTTATTGTGGTTTTATGGCTCATTTTCCCTCTTTTTGTACCTCTATTGCATCTCCGAGCGTTCAAGAGCCTGTATTTTAGCGGTGAAAGATAATTCCTTGACAATAAAGAGATGAAGGTTACAAGCCATACGAGAAACGCGGGATATTGTAAAATACTGATATTCTA
>JAQXZK010000068.1 GCA_029227175.1 Bacteroidales bacterium
CAGAATCACTGAACTCAAAAATCAAATGCTTCCGGGCACAAGTGAAAGGAATCAGAGACATACCTTTCTTCATGTATCGTTTAGCGACAGTTTTGGGTTAGCATCCGTGCGTCCTCCCCACAGGGTTTGTCGGGTGCGCCGTGAAATTAACAAATTAACATTTTCACATTTTCACTGCTCTACATTTTGAATGCACAACATCCGGGACAGAATGCCTTCAACTCTCGGGACAACTATTGCATACGGTCGGAATGAGCCGTACCTTTGCAGGTGTGATTCGGACGGGTATTCATCAGTCTCCGCGATGAGGAGCGATGAGGACTCATTGAGGAGGCTTGTAAGCGTTAGCGATAACGATAGCGTAAGCCAACGCCAACGCTCTTCGACTTGTTGACTTGTTGACTCTTTGTCTCTTAGTCTCTTTTGACTCTCCCCCGAAATCAGCGTACTGTTTTCTAAAACCGTCCTCAACGGGATACAAATGGTCGGCAGACTCTACCTCTACGCTGGCTTTGAGGAAAAACCAACCATGGCACGTATTACGCCAATCAACAGCATCAGAGACATCTCAGGAAAGCAGACTCAAGTAAGTTTTTTAAAAAATATGGATATTCCTTTATTAAACCCAAAAAAAGTCGTACATTTGCTTAATCTACTTTAAAAAAGACACCATCCATGCAAGATAACGTCATCGTAGAACATACGAAACTCGATTACGAAAAACTGGACAAAGCCATTGCCCTCATAGGCGATTTCCTGCTTCTCAACATGGCATGGTTCCTTTCATGCTATCTGTTAGGCTACTTTGAAGAAGACGCCTTCGTGCCTAACTCAATCCTACTCTACACCGTTTACGCGAACGTTGCCTATATTCCTGCACTGCTTTGGTTTGAACTTCCATACCTGCCAAACAAGTTGACAATCACTGAAATCCTTACACTTTCCACCAAGTACATCACCCTACATGCCCTGTGCTACCTCTCGTGTGTGGCATTCACCAATGCATACATGGCAAGAAGCCAGACCGTGCTCTTCTTCGCCCTCTTTCTGGTCTTCATCTTTGCTTGGCACAGCTACATATCCAAATATCTCAAGCAGCTACACGAGTCTGGGAAATATCAGCGAGAGATAGTCATTGTAGGAAGTGGAGAAGTAGCGGATGAACTGATTGGGAATTTTGAAAAGCAAGGAAGCAATGTTAAAATTGTCGGGATATATGATGAAAACGGAGTGTCTGACCTAATCAACCAACTTCCGAGCGACCAGGTGCAAGAATTGTTCTGTACACTGCCATATGACAGGAAAGAAGACATCGACTCTCTTATCCGGTTCTGCACGGTTCAAAAAATCAAATTCAGAAGTATTCCCTATATACGAAGTTATGTAAAGAGAACGCTCGAACTGCAATACAGACACGAACTGCCGACAATCACCTTCAAGAAGACGCCATTGGACGCCACATTCAACGCATGCATCAAGCGCACGTTCGACATTTTCACCAGCACCCTATTCCTGTGCCTGGTATTCCCATGGGTATTCATCATCGTAGCTCCCATCATCAAGCTCACCTCTCCAGGCCCTATTTTCTTCAAGCAAAAAAGGAACGGTAAAGGAGGAAATATATTTACATGTTATAAATTCAGGTCAATGAAGGAAAACCAGGATAGCGACTCCATGCAAGCCACTGAAGACGACCCTCGGAAAACCAATTTCGGCAACTTCCTGCGCAAGACAAACATAGACGAACTACCACAATTTATCAACGTACTGAAAGGCGACATGTCAATCATCGGTCCCCGCCCTCATATGCTGAAAATAACGGACAAATATGCCAAGGAAATCAAAGACTATTACCTGCGTCTATTAGTCAAGCCCGGCATTACCGGTTGGGCGCAAGTACATGGATACAGAGGCGAGACCAAGACCACCGCCCAGATGCAACAGCGCGTCATGCACGACATCTGGTACATCGACCACTGGACATTCTGGTTAGACCTCAACATTATCTTTCGCACCATTCTGAACGTTTTCAAAGGAGACAAAAACGCTTACTGATTATTCAGGACAACACAAACACCCTCCTCACCTATTGAGAGTAGCGCAAAGTTTCTATATAAAACAAGGTGAACATAGGAGATTTTTTACTATCTTTGCACGCTGTATTTTAAAAATATACTCTCAAACAATTTCAACAAAATGAATATTTCTTATAATTGGCTAAAAGAATACGTTGACATCCCCCTGTCACCGGAAGAAACCGTTGCGGCACTTACCTCTGCCGGTCTTGAATCAGACGGTCCGGAAGAAGTACAAACCATCAAAGGCGGTCTCGAGGGACTGGTAGTCGGTCAAGTACTGACCTGTGAACCACACCCCAATTCCGACCACATGCACGTAACCACCGTAAACATCGGCCAGGGAGAACCCGTACAAATCGTATGCGGTGCCCCCAACGTGGCAGCCGGTCAGAAAGTAATCGTTGCCACACTCGGCACCAAACTGTATGACGGAGAAGAATCATTCACCATCAAACGCTCCAAACTGAGAGGCATTGAATCAAATGGTATGATTTGTGCCGAAGATGAAATAGGAATCGGCACAGACCATAACGGAATCATCGTACTTCCCGAAACAACCCCGGTAGGCATGCCGGCCAAAGAATACTACAACATCCAAAGTGAATACATACTGGAGGTAGACATTACCCCCAATCGCGCGGACGCATGTTCACATTACGGTGTTGCACGTGATTTGTACGCATACATGAAGCAACAGGGCATCCACACTTCTATCCACAAACCCAGTGTAGATTCCTTCAAGGTAGACAACCACGAACTGGACATCGACATCGTAGTGGAAGAGCCGGAAGCTTGCCCGAAGTATACAGGCGTAAGCATCAAGGGAGTGACCGTAAAGCCAAGTCCCGAATGGCTGCAAAACAAACTGAAACTCATTGGCCTGCGTCCAATCAACAACGTAGTCGATGTCACCAACTACATTGTCCATGCCTTTGGCCAGCCACTGCATTGTTTTGATGCAGCAAAAATAAAAGGCGGAAAGATTATAGTCAAGACCATGCCGGAAGGCACCAAATTCGTAACATTAGACGGTGTGGAACACACCCTAACGTCCAAAGACCTCATGATATGCAACGCAGAAGAGCCAATGTGTATCGCTGGTGTATTCGGTGGACTGGATAGCGGTTCGACCGAAAAGACTACAGACGTCTTCCTGGAATGTGCCTATTTTCACCCAACATGGGTCAGAAAGACAGCAAGACGCCAGCAACTCAGCACAGACTCCTCTTTCCGTTACGAGCGAGGCATCGACCCCAACAACACCATCTACTGCCTCAAACTGGCAGCCATCATGATAAAAGAATTAGCCGGTGGCGAAATCGCTTCCGAAATCAAAGAAGTAAAGAACGCCGAATTCCCCGATTTTAATGTAGAACTCACCTACGAACAGGTTGACTCACTCATCGGCAAACAAATACCTCACGAGACCATCAAAAGCATCGTGGAAAGCCTCGAAATGAAAATCGTGGCCGAAGACGAACACAAACTCGTACTACAGGTACCACCTTACAGAGTAGACGTACAACGCCCTTGTGACGTCATTGAAGACATCCTGCGCATCTATGGCTACAACAATATCGAAATACCAACCACACTAAAGTCAAGCCTCACAACCAAGGGAAACACCGACAAGAGCCACAAGTTGCAAAACCTCATTGCAGAACAACTCGTAGGCTGTGGCTTCACCGAAATCCTGAACAACTCGCTGACGAAAGCAGCCTATTACGAAGGAAACGAGACCTACCCTGCCGAGAATCTTGTCATGCTACTAAACCCACTAAGCAACGACTTGAACTGCATGCGCCAGTCACTGCTCTTTGGCGGACTTGAAAGCATTGCACACAACATCAACCGACGTAGCACCAACCTCCGTTTCTTCGAATACGGCAACAGCTATCACTACAACGCAGAACGCAGAGACGAAACTCGCCCGCTGGCTCCTTATAGCGAAGATTTCCACCTGGGAATCTGGCTCACCGGTAAAAGAGTAGAAAATTCATGGGCTCATGCAAACGAAGATAGTAGTGTCTACGAACTGAAAGCCTACGTTGAAAACATCTTCAAGAGAGTGGGCCTGACAAGCGGACTTGTAACCGAACAAATCAGCGATGGTATCTACGCCTCTGCACTGACCATCAGTACCCATGCCGGGAAACGGCTGGCTTCATTGGGCATTGTCAGCAAGAAGATTCTGAAAACATTCGACATAAACACAGATGTCTACTATGCCGACATCAATTGGAACGACCTGCTGAAAGCTGCCAAAAACGTTAAGGTGAACTTCACCGAACTGCCGAAATTCCCCGCAGTAAAACGAGACCTGGCACTCCTGCTCGACAAGGACAAGACCTTTGCCGAAATCAAAAAGATAGCATTCGACACCGAAAAACGCCTCTTGAAGAATGTAGAACTCTTTGACGTGTACGAAGGAAAGAATCTGGAAAACGGAAAGAAAAGTTACGCCATCAGTTTCACCCTTCTGGACGAGAAACAAACGCTGCAGGAAAAACAAATCGAGCAAATCATGCAGAAACTTATCAAGAACCTCACCGAAAAACTTGGTGCCAAACTGAGATAAGCAGACAAGCAGAACACTTATTATTTTGATTCATCATAAAAAATATAAAACCAATGGGAAGAGCATTTGAATATAGAAAAGCCGCTAAATTGAAAAGATGGGGCCACATGGCAAAGACATTCACCCGTCTTGGTAAGCAAATCGCCATCGCAGTAAAAGCCGGTGGTCCGGAACCGGAAAACAATCCTACACTGCGTTCTGTCATCGCCACCTGTAAGCGCGAGAACATGCCTAAAGAAAACATCGAACGCGCCATCAAAAACGCACTGGGTAAAGACCAAAGCGAGTACAAGAGCATGACATACGAAGGATACGGTCCTCACGGTATCGCTATCTTCGTTGACACCTTAACCGACAACCCCACACGTACGGTAGCTGACGTACGTTCCGTATTCAACAAGTTTGCCGGAAACCTCGGTACAATGGGCTCTCTGGCGTTCCTCTTCGACCACAAGTGTACTTTTACCTTCAAGAAGAAAGACAACATGGACATGGAAGAATTCATCCTGGACATGATAGACTATGACGTAGACGAAGACTACGAAGAAGATGACGAAGAAGGAACAATCACCATCTACGGAGACCCGAAGAGCTACTCTGCTATCCAAAAGCATTTGGAAGAACAGGGTTTCGAAGATGTCGGTGGTGACTTCACATACATTCCCAACGATGTGAAGGACATCGAGCCAGAACATCGTGAAACTATCAACAAGATGATTGAACGTCTGGAGGAATTTGACGATGTACAGACCGTGTACACCAACATGAAACCTGAACTGGACGAAGCAGAGTAATAAACAAAAAAATGAAACACTACTACACCACATCCGGCACATGTAGCCGAAGCATCGAAATCGAAACCGAAGGCGATGTAATCCGGAACGTAAAATTCGTAGGAGGATGTAGCGGGAACATACAAGGTATTTGCCACCTCGTTGAAGGCATGAACGCCAGCGAGGTGGTAAAACGTCTTGAAGGCATACAGTGCGGATTAAGAGGAACCAGTTGCCCGGACCAATTGAGCAAAGCCCTTCGAGAAATGGGCTATTAACTCCATACACACCTTGTATATCAGATAAATTTATAAAGAAGAAAAAAATGGCAGTTGAACTGAAAGGCCTTACCAAAAGAAGCGAGAACTACTCTCAATGGTATAACGAACTCGTTGTGAAAGCCGACTTGGCCGAACAGTCGGCAGTACGTGGCTGTATGGTCATCAAACCCTATGGTTACGCAATATGGGAAAAAATGCAACGTCAGCTTGACGATATGTTCAAACAAACAGGACACCAGAATGCATATTTTCCCCTGTTAATTCCCAAATCATTCCTTTGCCGTGAAGCCGAACATGTAGAAGGCTTTGCCAAGGAATGTGCGGTTGTCACACACTACCGACTCAAAAACGACCCCAATGGTGAAGGTGTCGTTGTTGACCCGGAAGCAAAACTTGAAGAAGAACTCATCGTACGACCCACATCCGAAACAATCATTTGGAACACCTATAAAAACTGGATAAACTCATATCGAGACCTCCCCATCCTTTGCAACCAATGGGCAAATGTATTGCGCTGGGAAATGCGTACACGACTCTTCCTCCGCACAGCAGAATTCCTCTGGCAAGAAGGGCATACGGCACATGCCACACGAGAAGAAGCCGAGGCAGAAGCCATCAAGATGCTTAACGTATACGGAGAATTTGCCGAGAAATACATGGCCGTACCTGTGGTGAAGGGCGTAAAATCGGCTAACGAACGATTTGCCGGTGCACTCGACACCTACACCATTGAAGCAATGATGCAAGACGGCAAAGCCCTCCAAAGCGGCACCAGTCACTTCTTAGGCCAGAACTTCGCCAAAGCATTTGATGTTCAATTTGTCAATAAAGAAAACAAGATGGAATATGTATGGGCTACCTCATGGGGTGTCAGTACCCGACTCATGGGTGCCCTTATCATGACCCACTCTGACGACAATGGCCTCGTGCTGCCGCCACACCTTGCACCGATCCAGGTCGTTATCGTACCTATATATAAGAATGAAGCACAACTGGAAGCTATTAACCAAAAGGTAGAAGGAATCGTGAACCGTCTTCGCGAGATGGGCATCTCTGTCAAGTACGACAATGCCGACAACAAGCGCCCAGGATTCAAGTTTGCCGATTACGAAGTCAAAGGCGTTCCGGTACGTCTTGTAATGGGTGGTCGCGACCTGGAAAACAACACCGTTGAAGTAATGCGCCGAGACACACTTGAGAAAGAGACACGCACATGCGATGGCATAGAAGAATATGTAAAAAATCTGCTTGAAGAAATCCAAAAGAACATCTACCAGAAAGCACTTGACTTCCGCAACAAGATGATTACTACGGTTGACACATACGAGGAGTTCAAGGAGAAGATAGAAGAAGGCGGATTCATCCTCGCTCACTGGGACGGCACAGTCGAGACAGAAGAGAAAATCAAAGAAGAGACCAAAGCTACCATACGTTGTATTCCTTTCGAGAGCTTCAATCCTGACGACAAAGAACCGGGCAAGTGTATGGTAACAGGCAAGCCCTCTGCATGCAGAGTATTATTTGCCCGCTCATACTAATTTTGACTAATTCTTGTATTTAAGATTTAAATCGCATAAATTTGTACGCAAACAACACCTTATGAAGAAGATTCTTGTAACAGGAGGAGCAGGATTTATAGGCTCACACCTATGCGCCAGACTCATCAAAGAAGGCAATGAGGTCATTTGCCTTGACAACCTGTTTACAGGTTCTATGGAAAATATCGCTTGCTTGATGGATAATCCACGGTTCTCTTTCGTCAACCATGACATCACCATTCCTTATGATTGTGAAGGCCTTGACGAAATATACAATCTTGCTTGTCCGGCATCACCTATCCACTATCAGTATGATGCCATCAAGACTATCAAGACATCCGTACAGGGAGCCATCAACATGCTTGACCTTGCAGTCAAAACCGGTGCCAAAATCTTACAGGCGTCAACCAGCGAAGTCTATGGAGACCCCGTCGTACATCCTCAGCACGAAAGTTACTGGGGTAACGTAAACCCTATTGGTATCCGCTCTTGCTATGACGAAGGCAAACGATGTGCCGAGACTCTGTTCATGGATTTCCACCGTCAAGAAAAGGTCAAAATCAAGATTATACGAATCTTCAACACATACGGTCCGAATATGCACCCCAATGATGGTCGAGTAGTTTCCAACTTTGTCGTTCAAGCATTGCAAGGAAAACCAATCACAATCTATGGCACCGGTAATCAGACCCGCAGTTTCCAGTACATTGATGACCTCATTGAAGGTATACTCCGGTTTATGCAGGCTGACGATAATTTTATCGGCCCTGTAAACTTGGGAAACCCCAAGGAGTTTACCATTCTGGAACTTGCCAGAGAAGTGGTTGAATTGACCGGTTCTGAATCTCCCATCATCTTCAAGCCCTTGCCGCACGATGACCCAAAACAGAGAAAACCAGAAATATCATTGGCTAAACAAGAGCTGGGTTGGGAGCCAAGAATCCAGTTAAAAGAAGGTCTTGGATACATTATCGAATACTTTAAAGAATACTTAAAATCACATACTGTCTGAAAAGGCAGAAACAAAACACCTAAAGGATTACAAAGATGAACATGGAAATCAATCCTTCTGATTACAAGATTCTCGTTGTGGATGATGTAATGTCCAATATCCTGTTATTAAAGGTTATCCTGACAAACGAGAAGTACAAGTTGGCGACTGCCACTAACGGTAGGCAGGCTCTCGAGCAAGTCGCAAAGGAAAAGCCAGACCTTATCTTACTTGACGTAATGATGCCTGACTTAAGCGGTTTTGAGGTAGCTCAGAAGTTGAAACAAAGTGCTGATACCGCAGAGATACCTATCATCTTCCTCACTGCCCTGAATAGCACTGCTGATATCGTACAGGGATTCAAGAGTGGCGCAAATGACTTCATCTCCAAGCCTTTTAACAAAGAAGAGCTCATCATTCGTGTCAATCACCAGATTTCCCTGGTAGCAGCAAAGCGACTCATTGAAAAGAAGAACATCGAACTGCAGAACACAGTAGCCGGACGCGACAAACTCTACTCGGTCATTGCACACGACCTGCGCTCTCCTATGGGTTCCATCAAAATGGTATTGAACATGCTGTTACTCAACTTACCGGAAGAAAAGATTGGTAAGGAGATGTTCGAAATCCTGAATATGGCTAACCAAACAACCGAAGACGTTTTCTCTTTACTTGATAACCTCTTGAAATGGACAAAAAGCCAGATTGGCAAGTTAAACGTTGTCTACCAAGACTTTAACCTAACAGAGGTTGTAGACAGTGTGATAGAAATCTTTACGATGGTAGCCGGTGTAAAGCATATCAAAATTAACACCAATCGTCCTGAACGCTTATTGGTAACTGGCGACATCGACATGGTCAAGACTATCATCCGTAATCTCATCAGCAATGCTATCAAGTTCAGCAATGAAAATACCGAAATCTCCGTCGAAGTAAACACACAAGACAATATGGCTGTTTTCTGCGTGAAAGACAACGGATGTGGCATCAGCGAAGAAGGACAGAAGAAGTTGCTCCATACCGACACCCATTTCTCTACATTTGGAACAAACAATGAAGAAGGTTCTGGTCTTGGCCTGCTCCTAAGCAAGGACTTCGTTCAGAAAAATGGAGGAACGCTATGGTTCGAATCAAAAGAAGGCGTGGGATCTACCTTCTACTTCTCATTGCCACTGCGAAAATAAAACCCCATCGGGTCATTTAGACTTAGTTTTTTAATGAGGTTGAGCCACAAGGTTCAGCCTCATTTTTTGTCTGTTTAACCTGGCATTTCTCACATGACATGTGCCGAGTATCATCCCCCTATTCCGGTTACCACAGTTACTCCTGTTACCCCACGTGCTTTTATAATCCCAGCGGCAAACCGACTATGTGCCACAGGATAAAGAGAAGTAGCCAGGCAGTGAAGATGGCAAGAGAGAATGGCATGCAACACTTCCAAAGAAAGCGCATGGAAAAACGATGGGTATAAAGCTGCATGAATGCCAATAAGACAGGCAAATAGGACATAACGGGCGACAAGATATTCGTTGCACTATCTCCTATTCTGAAGGCACACAGAGCCTCCTCGGGCGCAATCCCAGCCTGATGCAAAGGAACAAGCAACAGAGGCGACATCAGCATCCACTTACCGGCAGCAGAGGCCATGCACAAATTAGCCAAAGCCGTTACAATCGCGAGCCAGAACAGGGATGACAAAGGGGCTACTATCAGAGATGAGAGCCAGTCGGTTATCCTCACAACAAGATATTGGGAAAGATGGCTATAGGTCAGACACGCATTAAGTTGGGCAGAAAAGAAGGCTAGAAGAAGGAATGGGGCTATAAGCCGAAGCCCAGAGATGCTTCCGTTTACAACATCCACATCACACGAGTAGCGTCCTGACACAAAGCCATAAATCACACCCATCAACCCCATGACCAATGCTATGAGGAACAAGATTCCATCCATAAACGGAGAACGTGTCAAGCCTCCTCCAACGGCACGGAATATACCTAAAGAAGAAAAGGTGTAGATTAGAACTGCGAGAACAAAAATCGCTCCACCCGTAAGTGAAACCATTACAGCACGACGCTCTTGCGAGGAGAGTACACGTGTACGCAACGGAACACTATTTTCATAATCGCCCAACAGCGGAATGAGATAACGCTGTGTCATGACATATATCACGACCGTCAAAAGCGGCACACTGGCAGCCATGAAATAAGACGTGCAGAGACTCCCCACATGGGCAGAGGAGACATTCAGCCACTGGGCCACATCAAGCGTATCGGATGCCAGAATTGCATCGACCGAAGTCTGAATCACATTGGCACTATAGCCTGCCGAAGTGGCTACAAATGCAGTCAGGACACCGGCCAAAGGATGTAACGACGAAGAGCGAAAGACAAAAGCAGCCAAGGGAAACATCAGGATATAATTGGCATCCCCGATGACGTTAGAAAGCAGCCCTATGAAAATGACCGATAAAATGGCCACACGCTGCCTCTTCCGGTTAGAGCGCATAGGGAGCAAGGCCTCCCACAAACCGGAGTGCTCGGCAATGCCAACGCCTATCATAGCCACCACCATCATGCTGACGGGCTCGAACGTCTGGAAGTTGCTCACCACACTGCGCAATATCCATCGCGCACCCTCTGCCGACAAGAGATTACGCACGAAGACAGTCTCTCCCGTCATAGGCAATACGAAATGAAGGCCGTAAAATTCGCCGACACAGGAACACGCTACAACCAGCACCGTCAGAAGCAAGAACAAAGTGGCAGGATGAAGCGCAAAATCAGGCTTAAATCTCATCCGCTTCAAGGTTATCTATGTCAAGTATTCGTAATTCAAGGGCACGAACCACCAATCGGGTAGCATTCACACCCGTCCGCTCATCCTCCGCAAACAGTCTGTTTATTAGTTCGTACTGACGTTTTTCCAAAGACTTCACCCCTAACGGCATTCCTTTCAGACGAGCAATCATTTCCTTGGTATATCCTAATGCCAGATGACGCAGGAAACGCTCGTCATACTCATCAATATCATAATTGATAATAGCTTCCTGACGTTTATACTCGTTCAAGACCGACTTGCGGAATCGCTCTACGATTTTCTCGAGAATAGGTTGGTTGAAGACATATTTCTTTCCCTCCATCACCGCACGAACATCCACACTAGTAAGCAATTCACCGGTCTTCAAAATAATACCATCGGCACCTGCAGCCAAGACATCCACCCAGAGTTTTTCGTTCAATATCTCACCCGTGAATATCAGGACATGAACCTCCGGATATTGTTTCCTGACCTTTCGACATATTTCCACGCCAATAGTTGTCGAACCGCCAAGTCCCAAATCAAGCAAGACCAGATTGGGCACTTCCTTGTTTATCTGCAGCCAAAACTCGTTCTCCGTCATAGCCGTACCTATCACTTCTGCATCCGGTATTTCATGACGGAATATTTCCTCTGTGCCCTTCAATTCAAGTTTTACATCTTCGACAATAAGTACCTTAAACTTTTCCATCTTTATTTTTCAGTTTTTTGCAAGAACTATATCTTTATTTGTATGACTTGTTACCTATTTCGGCTGCCGACATGGAATATTGAAAACCACGCTATAACCACCGCCATCTATAGGTTCGGCTAAGATACGACTATTTCGGCGGCCCACAAATTCGTCATGGTCACGAATGATTTGTTTACATATCAGAAACTCTCTCTCCGATTGCGGATAAAAGAGTTGGTTTAGTTCTTCCTGCGTAAAATTACGTCGTTTGTCACTAAACCGGAAGACAGCAGACGAATCTTCTAAAGTTACGACAAGGAGGAGTTGACCAGCCTCCTCATAACGCAACGAGGCGTCTATCAGATTCTCCAACATAAACTGCAAAAGAATCTCATCCCCGACGAGCGTAATCGGGGTGTCACACTGCACCTCAAATGAAATCCGCAAAGACCGCCCCTTCATGACCTTCTTAAAATATCTGGCCACATACGACAACAGAGAATCTGCAGAGATAAGCGAGCGGCGGAAGAACACCTCCTCCAACTGACGGGAGGCACAGGCATAAAGAATGGAATAGATTACCTTGTAATAATTGATGAGTTCGCTGACTGATTGCAACTTGTCCGTCTCCTCTTCTACTGTCAGTGTGCCCTCTAACAATTGCGACACCAACAACTTGATTCGGTTAGGGTAATACATTGTCTCGTGTTTGATGGTCGACAGGCAATTATCCAAGACCAAATTCTTTACATGCAGATTATTGTCTTCCAAAGCCATTCGAAGAGCTTCGTCGCGTGCAGTTTCTACATCGTGTTGCTTGTTCTGTATATTTACAATCGCACTGTCGATAATCAAAGCCAGGTAATCAGCCACCAGTTTCAGATGCAAGCACTTCTCTTCGTGCCATACCTCATCGCTGCTCTCTATGAGCAACACGCCAAGCCGCTTTTCTGTCTCGCCCACATTATCGGTCAGAGGCAAGGCTATCAATGCCGATTTCATCTGCACGTGATTCGTGTCAAAAGCCTCGTGAATCAAGTTCCTAAACGATTCGGGGACCTCCTTCAGAGAGTCACTCATCACCACATTGAAACGCTGTGACTGGCTGTCATAAATGGCCAGACAAAGACACTTCAAAGGGATAAGTTCGTTCAATGGGGCAAACAACACATCTACGATTCGTTGCGACAACGAATCAAGTCCCGATATTTCATTGACCGGAATGGAGTCAAACAGACTGCGGTTCACATCCAAGACCTGCTCCAGATGCCACTTATAGAGCAGTCTTTTGCGTATGACCAAGAAATAGATAGAACCAAGAAAAAGCAAAAGCAATAAGACCAGTGTTACTATCAGCATGCGTTGTGTCGTTACCGTACGTTCCAATCGCTGACAATACATCTCCAGAGAGTTATCTTCACCCAAGAGTTTATACAACTCTGTATAGGCCTTGTTGTTATATTGGTAAGCCACCCAATCATGCAAGGCAAGTGACGCAACAGCCGCCTCGTTGCGGATATCAAGAATGACATAATAATCCGTTTCGTGTGCCCCATTCCACCAAGTCAATTCAGCCGGAGGCTCTTCATCAACAAGACGAAGCAGCACCTTTGGATTGCTACTATGTCCTATATAATACTCATTCAGATAAATCATGGCCGAGTCTATATAAGCAATTGCGTCACCATACCGCCCGTCTATATTGCTGTAATAGGCTTCATTGGCATACATAGATGCTGTTTCGAGCAAATCGTCATCCGATTTATCAGGCTGAGCATACAGTATCCACGGCCAGCAGAAAAGCAGACAGACAACCAATGTTTTCAGGACACCTTTCGGCAGTCGGAAGTAGAAACGACTCCCATGCCCAGGCTCACTATCAATACCAAACATACAGTCTCTAAAGAACTCGCCCGTCTTTTTATATTTCTCAATGATTCCCTTGCAATTCATCAGGCCAAATCCGCTCCCCTTCTGTTTGCTCAGAGACTCGACATCGGCTGCCACATCAAGACCTATCTGGGCCGAATCGTACACCTTTTCGCCCAAAATCTGATTGACATCATGAGCCGACAAGCCTATGCCGGTATCCTTGACCGAGAGCTCAACATAGCTATCCATTTCGAGGGCCTCAACGGTTATCGTCCCGCCTTCACCAGTGTACTTACGGGCATTCTCGGAAAGGGTGTTCAGCATGAAAAGTGTCAAGGCTTTGTCGGCCTTCACCACAGCCGTGGTATCGTGTACGACAAACGTCTGCCGGCGCAGTTCATAGGTGCGACTGCCTTGTTTCAATACCTCAAAAAGCTCCTGCAAGGCGAAGTTTTCTATCTGGAGGCTCAACACTCCCTGGCGAATTTTTATCCAGTCAGCAAGAATATCATTCTGCTGGTTGATGGTTGATATGAGTTCGTCAATATACTGATATTTCTCTTGTCTCACAGACTTCTCTCGTGCATAACTGCGATGCAACAAGACCTTCACCTCGCCCAGAATGCGGTCAATGTATGGAACAATACCACCCACCAAGGAGATGCATGTCTTCTTTATGATATGCTCGTGTTTGGCCTGGCGGATGTGTTGCATACTGGAGAAACTCTGTGCCTCAAGCAACTGCCTCTGAGCAGCCAGGTGAATAGAACGATAGCCATTCTCCAAAGCCCAATGCCGATAGGGTTCGATGACCTTTCGCTGGTTTTCGTCCAATCCGTTCAGGTCAACATTGTCAATATACCACTCCACACTTTCCGCCTCCTGCACATCCTGCGGAACAGCCGACAACAGCTGTTGGGTGACATTGACCAGGTGTTGCAACCGGTGCAGCTGGAGTTGATGTCTCTTCCTCGAGAATTTGTTCAGGAAGAAGACACAACCCACAATCAGTGCAAAACCAACACAGACCAAGGCGAGCAGTATGCTCATACGGTCCGTTTCCTGTTTCAGCTTCTGATAACGACTTTCTATCTCCCTGTCCTGACGAGTTTCCTCCAGGATGTCCAAATAAGCATTTCGATACACATCCGACTGCTGCTTGTCGTTCAATCCCGCATAGGCAATACTATACTGTTCGTTTATCTGCAAGCGAATTTCAGGTATCAACAAGGTACTGTCCGCAACAGCCAATCCGTCCAACACATCAATGGCCATGCGATAATCCCGGTGCATATTGCACACCTCGGCCTTGACAACACCGTTCTGCAAGAACTGCAACTTGTCACCATATATCTCATTCAGTTCGATAGCCTTGTCTACAAAACCCATTGATAGATACTCCCGGTCCGTCAAATCAGGATACATAGACATCAGCATGGGGCGGACTTCCTTACAATATTCCTCGTTCTCTTGACTGCTCATCATACGAGCCAGTCCTCTCAAGGCCGATATCTCAAAGCTTATCATTCCCGTCCGTTGTCCCATCAGCCAGACCCGAATAAAATCATTCAGTTGTGTCTGACGCTGTTCTTCGACATTCAAGCCTGAATACAAGTGCCGACTTGCCCGCTGATTGAAATAGCTCAGCCAGATTGTCGTGTCGGTTTGCAGTTCGGGTTCTGCAATCTGTGCGAAGGCATCCAGAGCACGTTGTTCCTGCTGTAGTTGACTGTGATAGTCGGCCAATGTCAGGAGCATCAACGTCTTGGCATAGAGCAACCGATGCTGCTGTCGATGATAGACGGCATCCACTCCTTCCTCCTCGATGCGGTTCAGATGTTTCTCGGCACTATTCTTGTAATCATAAAACATCTGGTTGGCCGCCTTGAGTTGGCAAACACGCATCATGGTCACATCAGCTAGGAGCAGTTCGACTTCGTTCTTCGTCAGACTGTATATCTCGTCTCTCAAGCGGATGACCCTGGAGAAGTCCAGTTGCTGAAGTGCCACGAATGAGAGATTGGCGGCTGCCTCTGCCCTTCCATTGCAGTAGCGGACAGCCTGTCCATAGGCCCCTTGGGCCAAAGACTCTGCCGAGTCAAGCGACACAAAACGCTCCCTATAAGAACGCTCGTTCAGCGCATTTACCTTCTGTGTCTGTACCGTTGGCACAAAACCGCTACAACTACCCACCAACAAAGTAAACAAACAACAAAGCGGCAATATGGATAAATGACATTTCATTGGCTACAAAGCTACGAACAAAATAGATGAATGGAAAATAAAAAACAAATTAGAAAAGTGTTATCATTGAATAAATTCCTACATTTGCGCCATCTTAATCCAATCAAATACGCACAATGAGTGAAAAAAGCCCTTTTATGGTATTCTCAGGCACAAACTCGAGATACCTTGCTGAAAGAATCTGTTCAAGCCTCGGTTGCCCGCTTGGCAATATGAACATTACACACTTCGCCGACGGCGAGTTTGCAGTTTCCTATGAAGAATCCATCCGTGGTTCTATCGTATTCCTGGTTCAATCAACATTCCCCAACTCTGACAACCTGATGGAGCTCCTGCTGATGATTGATGCTGCCAAACGTGCATCTGCCAAGAGCATTGTTGCCGTTATTCCTTACTTCGGCTGGGCTCGACAGGACCGCAAGGACAAGCCACGTGTATCAATCGGAGCCAAGCTTGTTGCCGACCTGCTCTCTGTGGCAGGCATTGACCGTTTGATTACAATGGACCTCCATGCTGACCAGATTCAGGGATTCTTCGATATTCCGGTTGACCACCTTTACGCTTCCGGAGTTTTCCTTCCATACATCCAATCATTGAACCTAGAGAACCTCTGTATCGCAACCCCAGATGTCGGAGGTTCAAAGCGCGCAAGCAATTATTCCAAGTATCTGAATGTGCCACTGGTTCTCTGCAACAAGACACGCGAGAAAGCCAACGAAGTGGCTTCTATGCAGATTATCGGTAACGTGAAAGACATGAACGTCATCATTGTCGATGATATGGTCGACACAGCAGGTTCCATCACAAAGGCTGCAAGCATCATCATGGAATCGGGAGCCAAGTCAGTACGTGCCATTGCCAGCCATAGCGTGATGTCTGACCCTGCGTCATTCCGCATTCAGGAATCACCGCTCACCGAAATGGTCTTCACTGACAGTATTCCATATTCTAAGAAGTGTGACAAGGTTAAGCAACTTACCATTGCTGATATGTTTGCCGAAACCATTCGTCGCGTTGTAAACAACGAGTCTATCAGTTCGCAATATCTTATTACCAAGTAATCAGACATAAAAATGTAAACAAAGAGGGGTAGTAAGAGGCACCTTGTGGCGAATCTCCCCCTCAAAAATAATCCATCAAGCGTTGAGCCCGGCCTTCTGTCGGGTTCAATTCTTTTTCCTACCTTTGCAATCATATAACCTATTAAATCAGCGAAAATGAACACACTCAAATCGGGTTGCGTAGCATTGCTTGCAACGATATGCTCTTTCCATGTAGCTGCACAAGATGTTCAACCGGCACATCTCGAAAAAATAAACGGAACAACACGTCTGGTCAGGAACGGGGAACCTATGCTGATGTTGAGCGGTGAGTTTCACAATTCAACATGCTCTACTCCCGAAGCCATGCGGAGAAACATACAGACCGCCAAGGCCATGGGACTAAATTCGGTCATTGCCACTGTGTCTTGGGAACAGTTTGAGCCGCAAGAAGGTTACTATGACTATGCGCAGATTGACCACGTGATAAAGATTGCCGAGGAAGCACAAATGCCCATCGGACTGATTTGGTTTGCCAGTTACAAGAATGGCGAATCATCATATGCTCCATTATGGGTGAAAGAAGATACCCAGAAATATTTCAGAGCGAAATTTGCCGACCAGACCAACTCCACGACCATCTCCCCCATGTGCCGACGAGCCATGGAAGCCGATGCCAAGGCATTTGCCAAACTGATGGCCCACATCAAGGAGACAGACAAGCAGAGGCTCGTCTGCATCGTTCAGGTGCAAAACGAGATGGGGGCATTCATGGACATCGACCACAGCGAGGAAGCACAAGAAGCATTCAAAGGTCAAGTACCATTGCCCATCATGAAATATATGAAGAAGCATGAGGCAACACTGGAGAAACGATTGCTGAAACAGTGGAATGACCATGGGAAGAAACAGACTGGCACCTGGACCGAGGTGTTCGGAGATACAGATTACACCAAACAATTGTTCATGGCCTACGGCTTCTCCAGGTATGCCAACCACATTGCCAAAGCCGGCAAAGCGGCATATGACATACCCATGTATGTGAACTGCTGGATGGCTGATGAAAACTGGGAACACCACCGATACCCGAACGGAGGCCCGCGCTCCATCGTCATGGATATCTATAAGGCCTATGCGCCAAGCATAGACATCATTTCTCCCGACATCTATGTAGACAATGTTCGTGATATCTTCCATGAGTATCATCGAACCGATAATCCACTATTCATCCCGGAGATAAAGCGTGAGGCAGGTCCGGCCTACTACGCATTTGCCGAGACAAATGCCATTTGCTACGCCCCATTCGGATTTGAGGAGACCTATGACGACCCTTACTTTATCGGCGAATACAAGACGTTGGGCGAATTGCTGCCCACCATCTCGCAGTATCAGGGCACCGGCAAGATGCACGGATTCATCCGTCAGAACGGTGTGGACAAACCCGACAGCCAAGCCCAACTTCAGTTTGGCAAATACACGTTTGACGTACATTTCATTGCCGGCGAGAAATATGCCCATGGACTTGCCATCCAGATAGCTGACAACGAATTTATCGTAGCCGGCGTCGGTTGCTACATTGAATTTGCTACCCGGAACACAGAAGAGACGTGCAAGGTGGCATACGCCGAAGAGGTAACCTGGAAAGACAACAAGTGGTCTACACTTTTTGTGCTGAACGGTGACGAGACGGGACATCACAATATGTTGTATCTGCGTGGTCGTATGCCCAATCCGGATATCTCCTATGAAGGCAAGAACGTTCCCGGTCCACTGTTCCGTCCGTCTTATCAACGCATGCACGTTTCCGCTTGGCAAAACAGATATAAGGTATCTGGCATATACAGAATCAAGCTCTACACCTATCCAAAAAAATAAACACTTACGACTAATCAAAATTAATGCAATCATACAATGAGACGCATTCTCCTACCTGCCCTATTCCTTTTCCTGACTCTAACCGTCCAGGCTCAATCTCCTCGAGAAGCCATCAAGGCTAATCCCTCACTCAGTGCTGGCTGTTATCGGGCCTATCCCGACCAGAATCTGCCCCGACTGACGCCTGCTCCCGAGGGATACGAGCCGTTTTACATCAGCCATTACGGTCGACACGGCTCTCGCTGGCTGATTGACCCCGAAGAATATGGCTTTGTCATCGAACAACTGCAGAAGGCTAAGCGATACAACAAACTTACGACAACGGGTGAGGAAACCTTAGAGAAACTGCTCAGGCTGCAACAGGCGGCTAATGGACGTCTGGGTGAACTCACCGAACTAGGAGCCGAACAACACAGAGGCATTGCCGAACGCATGTACAAGAACTTCCCCGAGGTATTCAAGGGCAATGCTGCTATCGACGCCAAGTCAACCACCATCATCCGCTGCATCCTTTCTATGAGCAACGAGTTGCAGACACTGAAAGCCCTGAACCCAAAGCTGCAGATCAGCGAAGATGCCAGCCAGCACGATATGTATTATCTGAAACATACGCAGGAACCACTAAAGAAGTACAAGCAGAAAGCCGCAGCTGTCAACAAAGAGTTTAGAAAAAAACATACCCACCACACACGTTTCATAGCCCAGCTAATTAACGACGCATCATTTGCAGCAGACAGCCTTGACGTGCCCTCCACTCTGTATTACTTCCACGGCATTGCAGGCAACATGCAAAGCCACCGCATGGAAGACATGAGTTTCTTTGACCTCTTCACCGACGAAGAACTGTATGACCTCTGGCAGATGGACAACGTGATGTGGTATGTATATCAGGCCGCAGCCCCACAGACCGACAGCATGTGTCCCTTCTCCCAGAAGCCCTTGTTGACGAACATCATCGAGACGGCCGACAAGGCCATCCGGGAAGGCGTCAGCCAAGCCACCCTTCGCTTCGGTCACGACACCGTCATTGTGCCGTTGGCAGCCCTGATGGAAGTAGGGAACATAGGAATCCGAGTCGACGACCTCGAGACACTTGCCGACCGTTGGCAGAACTACAACATCGTGCCCATGGGCACCAACATGCAGATCATCTTTTATAAGCAAAAAGGAAAGAGGGCAACCCCGGACGACGTACTGGTTAAGGTTCTATACAACGAACACGAGATGACGCTTCCTGTCGGTGAGGTACAGGCTCCCTACTACCGATGGAGCACCCTGCGAACCTATTACTTAGAGAAACTGTCAACCTATGACGAGTAAGACGGCCTCCTCCATCCCGCAAGCCGAAAGCCCCATACTGCATCTGCAACGGCAGCAACTGCTGCTTCGTATGGAGTACGAATACGAGAAGCAGGCTTTTCGCAGGCAGACCGAAATAATCGGCGTTGAAAATCTGATTCAAAAAGGACAGTGCTGGTTTCCCGTCTCCACCGGACGAACCTACTGGAACTCGCTGAACCAGTTTGTCATGGAGTTGATACGCCCGACTGACGAAGAAGACACGACCCATCATTTCGAATATGGCAAACCCGTGACATTCTTCAGCCGCAGTGCCAACGGTACACTCACCTACCAGCCTTTTCAAGCCACGGTAAGTTATGCCGACGAGACGCGTATGGTGGTTGTCCTACCAGGGGTATCGGCAGCCATGCAGTTGCAGACCATTGAGATGCTTGGCGTACAGCTGAATTTCGACGAGCTCTCCTACCGCACCATGTTCGAGGCCCTGGAAGATATGCTTGGCCTACGAGGTGGTAAACGCATGAGTGAACTGCGCGACATCCTGCTGGGTAGTGCCCATCCGGGGTTCCGCGAACTCTACCCTACTCGCTTCCCATGGCTCAATCTTTCGCAGGAAAGTGCTGTCAACAAGGTTTTATGTGCCAAGGACGTAGCCATCGTGCATGGCCCTCCCGGAACAGGAAAGACTACGACCCTGGTCGAAGCCATCTATGAGACCCTTCACCGAGAGCCTCAGGTGCTGGTCTGTGCACAAAGCAATATGGCGGTAGACTGGATTGCAGAGAAGTTGGTAGACCGGGGCGTGAATGTGCTTCGCATCGGCAACCCGTCTCGTGTCGACGAAAAGATGCTTTCGTTCACCTACGAACGGCGTTTCGAGGCTCATCCCTCATACTGTGAGCTGTGGGGCATCCGGAGGGAGATTCGCCAAATGAATGAACAAGGCAGACGCCGGACCTATCCCGACCGAGAGGCATTCCGCAGCCGGATGCAACGTCTGCGTGACAAGGCCACCGCTTTAGAACTGCAAATAAACAGCGACCTACTGGAGGGGGCGCACGTCATTGCCTCTACCTTAGTGAGCAGCAACCACCGGCTACTTTGTGGATGCCACTTCGGTACCCTATTCATCGACGAAGCAACCCAGGCATTGGAGGCAGCCTGCTGGATTGCCATCCGCAAGGCCCATCGCGTCATACTGGCAGGTGACTACCAACAGCTCCCCCCCACCATCATGTGCCACGAAGCAGCCCTCGGCGGACTAGACCGTACCCTGATGCAATATGTCGCCGAACGGAAGCCTTCCTGCGTCTCCCTATTGCGCATCCAATACCGCATGCACCGCGACATCATGCAGTTCCCATCCCGGTTCTTCTACAACGGCCAGTTGGAAGCAGCTCCGGAGGTGTCACACCGCAGTATCCTCGACTGGGACATTCCCATCACGTGGATTAACACCCACGAGTTCGGGTTCCGCGAGAAGACCTCACGCATCGGCTCCAGCCGGCTGAACACAGACGAGGCGCAATTGCTGGTCCGGGAACTTGAAACATACATCAGTCGCATCGGACTTCAACGACTCACTGACGAACACATAGACTTCGGGGTCATCTCGCCCTATAAAGCACAGGTGCAACACCTACGCAGCCTTCTGAGAACCCGCGATACCCTACGCCCACTCCGCCACAGGATTACGGTCAACACCGTTGACGGCTTTCAAGGACAGGAACGCGATGTCATCTTCATCAGTCTGGTGCGCGCCAACGAAGAGGGAAACATTGGGTTCCTCCACGACCTGAGACGCATTAACGTAGCCATTACACGAGCCCGCATGAAACTTGTCATACTGGGAGACGCACCAACCCTATGCAGGCATCCCTTCTACCTGCAGCTGATGCAATACATCGAATCGCTGAATCCTACGACGGGCTCTCGTGTCACTTAAAAATCTTTCTCTTGTTTAACGCCTGCTGATAACGGCGTGCATTGGTCAGGTGCTCCGAGTATGTGCGCGAAAAATTGTGCGTCCCCGAGAAATCCTCCTTGGCACACATATAGACATAGTCGTGCTTGACATAATTCAGCACTGCATCGATACCCACCTTGCTGGCAATGCGAATAGGGCCCGGAGGGAGCCCTCTATGTATATAAGTATTGTATGGAGAATCAGCCTTCAACATAGAGTTGGTGATGCGACGTGCCGTGAAATTCTGCAAGGCGAACTTCACCGTCGGGTCGGCCTGCAACGGCATACCAAGCTGTAGGCGTTTCATATACAGGCCTGCCACCATAGGCTTCTCACCCGCGTTGTTGGTCTCCTCGTCAACGATAGAGGCAAGCGTACACACCTCGTTCTTCGACAGGCCTATCTGCTCTGCCTTGGCCAGCCGTTCTCCATTCCAGAATCGTTCATGTTCCTTGCGTATCCGATCAATCAAAGCCTCAGCCGTGATATCCCAATAGACCTGATAGGTATCGGGCACAATCATCACCGGCAACGTCTGCCGGTCATATCCCCACCCACGCATCAGTGCCGTGTCAGTCAAAAGCGCTATTACCTCCACCGAGTCTATCATCAACTGGTTACTCAAAGACCTGGACAGGCGGTCCATGGTACGCGAATTGCCCACCGTCAGATTCATGGGTGTCTGCATCTTCTGAGAAAAACGGGTCACCACATCCATCATTGACTCACCCTTCTCTATGCGGTAACGGCCTGTCAACGGACTGTCAAACTTGCGGTAACGCCTGACCAGCTTATAACCGGTCTCGTGCGTGGCCATCCCCTGATTCATCACCTTCCACTGGACGGAATCCATCGTATCATCGCGGTCAATATAAATAAATGTCTCTTGCTCAGACAACTTGAAGTCCGAGCCACACATCTCTACATACACATAGGAACAAGTGGCTGCCAAGGCAAACAAGAAGACCACAATCAAGGTAATCAGGATTTTCCACTTCTTTTTCATCATTCCGGTAGTTTTATATATGCAAAAAAAGAGATGCCTGAATCATGCATCTCTCTTCATTCCTTCTGGTTGGAGCCGCTAGCCGGACTTGAACCGGCGACCTACGCGTTACGAATGCGTTGCTCTACCAACTGAGCTATAGCGGCAATCATTCTCTTTTCGGGGTGCAAATATAAACCTTTCGACCGAAACAGCCAACCATTTCGGCATTTTTCTCAGACCCACACTAAAAAAACATGGAGTTAAGTTAGGGACAGTCACGAAATAGCCTTAAAAGTGTAACCAATTGATTGTCAATGTGATAAATATTTTGTATCTTAGTAGATGGAAATAAAAATTCCTCCGAACACCCTGGAAAAGCGACTTTCGGAGGAAATGAGCAAAAATAACTCATGGCAAGTACGAAATTTATCTGACATTCAGCAAGAGATTGCATTTACCGAGTTTGATTTTTATCAGCGATACGAAGAGAGCTTCAAGACATCGGAACTTGGACGGATCAAGTCACTTCTTCCTCTTCGAGAGATGGCGATATCGTTCGGGTTGGTAGAAGAGAAGCCGAAGAGTTTGAGAGTGGAGCGAGGAAGAAAGTCCTTCTTCACACCTGAGGGCAAGGTGGCGTTGGCGTTCTTGAAGATGTATACAGGATTGTCAGCTCCGAAGCTGATGGATGCGTTGAATGGAAACATCCATTATCAGATCTTCTGCGGGATCAGGATAAGTCCTGAGAACCAGTTGACGAACTACAAGCTGATTGACAGCATGTCACCGACTCGATATAATCGGTCAAGCCCTCTTCACTCCGCTGAAGCTGCGTTCAGAAGGCTTGGCTTCAGCCACCTTGGCACGTTGGCCAATGTGCCACGAACCAGGCAGTACCGCTAGCCAAAGTGGGTGGTTATCGCCGAAATACGTACCTGGTGGATATTTTGGGGTAGTTATACTGTAAAGATCGGTATTCGTGTAATTCAAACTTATAACAGAAATATCCTTTCCGCCAATTATTGTGTTAGAAAATGACGTAAATCTAGGTTTGTCAAGATCTCCTAAATATTTGCTAATCTAGGAAAGGTGTATCCTCGTACCTTCCAAAAATCGTGGAAAGGTGATTAATAAAGCAAATAATGATGCTCAGAATTATTTGAATAATATCAGTTTTTATTATATTTGCATTTAATACGAAAAATAGCACACCTTAAAATACTAAAATTACCACGGCGATAAATACTAAATTTGGTACATAAACAAATACGAATATGGCAACACCAAGTGAGAAGTTAGCGGAGTCTTTGCAAGTCCTGAAAGAATTGCAGGATAAGGATAACAGTCTGGTGATATACGGTACGACTCAATTGAGCAGAACCCATCTGGACCGACTTAAACTGAATGGTTGGCTTCAGGAAGTTCTGAAGGGTTGGTATATAGTAAGCAAGCCAGGTGCAGAGGGAGATACTACCGTGTGGTATTCGTCTTTCTGGAGTTTCATAAAGGCATATTGCAACAGAAAATATG
>JAQXZK010000069.1 GCA_029227175.1 Bacteroidales bacterium
AGACACTTTTTTAATGAAATCAAGAAAAAAATCACACCCAATCACACAACACACTGAATATCAGTCTAACTTCAATACGGCTAAAAAAGCCTTCTGAGGAACTTCTACGTTTCCTATCTGTTTCATACGCTTCTTCCCACGCTTTTGTTTCTCCAACAATTTACGTTTTCGACTGACATCACCACCGTAACATTTTGCTGTTACATCCTTACGAACGGCTTTGATTGTCTCACGTGCAATGATTTTGGCACCGATTGCAGCCTGAATTGCTATTTCAAATTGCTGTCTGGGAATTAAATCCTTCAGTTTTTCGCACATGCGACATCCTAATTCGTATGCGTTATCAAAATGCGTCAGTGTACTTAAGGCGTCAACCGGCTCTCCGTTCAGCAAAATATCCAGTTTGACAAGTTTTGAAGGTCGGAAGCCATTTGAATGATAATCAAACGACGCATATCCTTTAGATATGCTCTTCAATTTATCATAAAAATCTATCACTATTTCTCCCAAAGGCATATCATAATATATCTCCACCCGATTGCCCGATATATATTCCTGTTTCACCAGTTCTCCTCGTTTGCCAAGACAAAGGGTCATGATGGGACCTATATAATCTGTAGTCGTTATCACTGACGCCCTTATATAGGGTTCTTCTATGCGGTCTATCATGGTAGGATCAGGCATGCTACCCGGGTTATGCACCTCAAGCATATTTCCTTGTTTGTCATAGACATTATACGACACGTTCGGGACCGTCGTTATGACGTTCATATTAAACTCTCGGTCTAAACGTTCCTGTACGATTTCCATGTGCAACAGTCCTAAAAAACCACAGCGGAAGCCGAATCCAAGGGCTAAAGAAGATTCCGGTTGAAAGGTCAACGACGCATCGTTCAGCTGCAATTTCTCCAAAGAAGAACGAAGATCCTCAAAATCCTCAGTCTCTATCGGATAAACCCCGGCAAATACCATCGGCTTTACTTCTTCAAAACCGTCAATGGCCTTGTCGCACGGATTGGCGATATGTGTAATCGTATCTCCGACTTTCACCTCTTTTGAAGTCTTTATACCGGAAATGATATACCCCACATCACCTGTACGCAGTTCCTTACGCGGAATCATATCCATCTTCAGCACACCGATTTCATCGGCATCATACTCCTTGCCTGTATTGACGAATTTGACCTTATCACCGGTGCGTATCACGCCATTTTCAATTTTAAAATAGGCGATAATACCCCTGAACGAGTTAAATACTGAGTCAAAAATCAATGCCTGTAAAGGGGCATTTTCATCACCGTTCGGATAGGGTATCCGTTCAACCACTGCCTGAAGAATCTCGTCTACTCCCATACCCGTTTTACCGGATGCCCGGATAATTTCCTCTCTCTTGCATCCCAGCAGTTCTACAATCTCATC
Source organism: Bacteroidales bacterium (assembly GCA_029227175.1). Taxonomy (GTDB): domain Bacteria; phylum Bacteroidota; class Bacteroidia; order Bacteroidales; family Bacteroidaceae; genus Bacteroides. The sequence continues at coordinate 1,420 of JAQXZK010000069.1, forward strand.
CTCCACTTCGTCAGGCATAGCACTTGGCATGTCGCATTTATTTATGACCGGGATTATCTCCAAATCGTGATCAATGGCCATATACAGGTTTGAGATTGTCTGTGCCTGTACACCCTGCGAAGCGTCGACAATCAACAATGCTCCCTCACATGCAGCAATAGAACGGGATACCTCGTAAGAGAAGTCCACGTGCCCCGGGGTGTCTATCAGATTCAAAATATACTTTTCACCCTTATACTCGTATTCCATCTGGATGGCATGGCTTTTGATGGTTATACCGCGCTCTCGCTCCAAATCCATATCGTCCAGCATCTGACCTTCCGTTATCTGTATAGTGTGCGTATATTCGAGCAATCGGTCTGCAAGCGTGGACTTTCCGTGGTCAATATGAGCAATGATGCAAAAGTTTCGTATATTCTTCATGGAGCATTTTCTTTCTTAATTTGGGTGCAAAGGTATATTTTTTTCCAAACACTCACAACCATCTATTCATCTACCTTAATATACAATATGCTGACGTTTGGTAGTAGCTGTTCCTGCCTGTTAATCGGTCTTTCGCATTCTGAAATCTTTTGGTGACGCCCCTACATACTGCTTGAAATATTTGCCAAAAAAAGACTGGGTGGAGAAATTCATATGCTCGGCTATTTCCTTGATGCTCATATCTGAGTTTTTCAATAATTGCTTAGACTCTGTTATCACCATCTGTACAATCCAGTGCAACGCACTCTTGCCCGACTTCTCCTTAATAACACACGAGAAATAGCGGGGGGCCATCTGCTGTAGAGCAGCATAGAATGTCACATCACGCTCTTGACGATAATATTTAAGCAGGTCTATCATAAACCTCTGATATACTACATCCTTCTTTGTCTGAGGCTGTGCCTGTGCCGGCTGACTAGCATAATACATATTAAAAAACTCATATATCAGCATCTCTGCCATAGAATTAAGCATTCTTTCCTGGATATACACCTGCATCGGACTGACCTGTCCTGCCGTATTCACCTCTTCTATTCTGCGAGCATACCATAAGGCTATTTTCTCCAGATAATCAAATTGCTGTTGGGCCAGGGAGAAAAATGGTTCATCCCGAAACTTCATAATTTCCTCGGCACTAATCACCTTGTTTATCATCGGCAACACCTGCTGCATGTCCGCCTCTGCCATGATGCTATCTGACAGGTGATTTTTGTAAATCAGTCGCACCGACATTGAGGGCGTGAAAAAGAAGGCTTCTCCTCTGGTCAATCTGTAAACCCGCCCACTTAGTTCAACCTCCATCTCTCCTCGGCGACACATAAAGACTCCGATTTTTTCTTGAGCAGAGTATCTCCTCTCTATTTCTGTTATTGACTGTGCTCCCTGCACGACTTTCAATATAGGTGTTATTTTCTCTAAAATAGACATCGTTAACGGATTTATACCTGCAAAATAAAAGTAAATCCACGAAAGAAACATCATTTCACTACCTAAACTTTTGCAACGGGAACCTCAATCGAAGGCATAGCGAGCTCTGTCGAGATGGAGAAGGAAGCAAGATAGTACGAAAAGAGAAAAAAATAGGATGGAAAGCCTCTGACTCAGACTACCAAAGAACCTATCTGCTGTCTATTGACCGACCTGAGTTTAATTTTATTTAAAAAGATTCTAAATTATTCTTCTCTATTTAGAATATGTCTACCTTTGCAGCTCAATATAAAAAATAAGGAGTGATGTTATGAAATTGTCGGAATTGAAAACAGGAGAAACCGGTGTCATCGTGAAGGTATTGGGACACGGGGGATTTCGGAAACGTATTGTAGAAATGGGGTTCATCAAAGGCAAGAAAGTTGAAGCCGTATTGAATGCCCCTTTACAAGACCCTGTCAAGTATAAACTGATGGGCTATGAGATTTCACTTCGTCACAGTGAGGCCGAACGAATCGAGATTCTCTCTTTAAAGGAAGCTAAAGCGTTGGAAGAGAGTAATCCGACCCCTCTTGAGTTCACCGAGGAGCAACCCTTGGATTGCGGGAACGACTGCGAGATGACTGAGAAACAGCTTCACGATGTTGCTCTGCGCAAGCGCAGGACCATCAACGTAGCACTGGTGGGCAACCCCAACTGCGGCAAGACCTCGTTGTTCAATTTTGCATCCGGCGCTCACGAGCACGTGGGCAACTACTCTGGTGTCACTGTTGACGCGAAAGTCGGACACGCCTCCTTTGAAGGCTACGACTTCAACATTGTCGATCTTCCCGGCACTTACTCATTGTCGGCCTACAGCCCCGAAGAACTCTACGTTCGTAAAGAAATCATCGAGAAAGAACTGGATGTAATTATCAACGTCATTGACTCAAGCAACTTGGAGCGGAATCTTTACCTGACGGCTCAACTTGTAGACATGAACCTGCGTGTAGTCTGTGCCTTGAACATGTTTGACGAGTTCAAGCTCCGGGGAGACAAATGCGACCTCTACCGTTTGGGACAACTGTTCGGTATACCCATGATTCCAACCTCTTTCAAAAGCGGAAAAGGCGTCGACCTTCTTTTCCACATCATCATCAATATGTATGAAGGGCTGGACTTTATCGACAAAGATGGGAACATTAATCCGGAAGTAGCCCAGGACATTCAGAATTGGCACAAAAACTACGAAATGAAATATGGCGGGCATCACGAAGAAGACTATGCTCACGGAACACGCCCCAACAACAGTGTGGCACGTCACATTCACCTGAATCACGGCAAAGCCATTGAGATGGCTATCGACAATATCAAATCTCTGATTGCCCAAAACCAAATTCTGCGCGCCAAATACTCGACCCGTTTTTTTGCCATCAAACTGCTGGAGAACGACACAGATATTCTACAAGAAGTCAATCAACTGCCGAACGCTGCCGAGATACTATCCACCCGCGACAAGGAAGCAGCACGTATTCAGGAAGAATTTCAGGTTGATGCCGAGACAGCAATCATGAATGCCAAATACGGCTTCATACATGGTGCTTTACAGGAAGCCATGTACGAGGAGGGACACGAGAATGACATCTACCAAATGACCCACTTCATCGACCGTATCATCACCTACAAGTACCTTGGATTTCCCATCTTCTTTTTCATACTCTACATCATGTTCCAGGCCACCTTCTCGCTGGGGCAGTACCCCATGGACTGGATTGAGGCCGGTGTTGAACGTTTGAGCAGTCTCATCACGAGCACACTGCCCGATGGCATACTAAAGGACATGCTTATTGATGGTGTCATTGGCGGAGTGGGTTCTGTCATCGTATTTTTGCCACAGATTCTCATCCTTTACGCCTTTATCTCCTACATGGAGGATAGCGGCTACATGGCACGTGCCGCCTTCATCATGGACAAACTGATGCACAAGATGGGACTTCACGGAAAGTCCTTCATTCCACTGATTATGGGGTTCGGCTGCAATGTACCGGCAGTCATGGCTACCCGAACCATAGAAAGCCGACGCTCGCGACTTATCACCATGCTCATCCTGCCCATGATGAGTTGTTCGGCGCGTCTGCCTGTCTATATCATGATTACTGGTACCTTCTTTGCCGCCCGCTACCAGTCAACCATCATGATTTCGCTTTACGTGATAGGCATGGTCATGTCTATCATCGTCAGCCGCATACTCAGCAAGTGGGTCATCAAGGGAGAGGACATACCCTTTGTCATGGAACTGCCTCCCTACCGTTTCCCGACAGCCAAGGCCATCCTACGTCACACCTGGGAGAAAGGCAAGCAATACCTGAAAAAGATGGGCGGCATCATTTTGGTGGCAAGTATACTCATCTGGGCATTGGGATATTTCCCGCATAATAGCGAGCTGACACCTCCACAGCAGAAAGAACAGAGCTACATCGGGCACATTGGCAAAGCCATCGAACCGATATTCCGTCCCTGCGGCTTTAACTGGAAGCTCGACGTCGGTCTAGTTGCAGGCATTGGGGCTAAAGAAATCATAGCCTCCACCATCGGAGTGCTGTATGCCGGCGAGGAAGATTTGGGGAACGATGATGAGAACCCTGCAACCATCGATAAATACCAGGACATGCGCCAGAAAATGAGTGCCGACGGCATTACCCCACTCTCGGCCATCAGCTTTCTGCTTTTCCTCTTGTTCTATTTCCCCTGCATCGCCACCCTTGCAGCCATCAAACAAGAATCGGGCAGTTTGAAATGGACCACCGTAGCAGCCTTCTACACCACCGCACTTGCTTGGTGCCTTTCAACCATCGTTTACCAAGTGGGCAGTCTGTTCGTCTAATTTCCATTCCCCATGCATTTCATCACAACACACTGGCAATGGATTGTAGTAGGCCTCACCCTACTGCTCTGTGTCTGTCTATCCATACGTTACATCGCACGATTACTGTCCTCCTCCAAAAGTTCGGCTTGTGCATCCTGCACCACGCCATGTCCACTTAAACCCAAATGTCCGATTCAAGGTTAAATTGTATTGTGGAAATTCAATGTGAATTACGAGTTACGGTTATGCTGTTTTTCAGTATTGACCGAATTGGGTAAAAAACACCCGAGAGAGGAAATCAACTGCCGAACAGTCCGTCAATGCTCCGAAAAAACAAAAAAACAGCAGAAAAAGTGCGGAGAATAGTTGTTGTTTCAAAATATAGCCTTATATTTGCAGTCACAAATCGAAAGAAATGTAACTGGTACCTTGGATGAGTGGCTTAGTCACCGGTCTGCAAAACCGCTTACACCCGTTCGAATCGGGTAGGTACCTCAACCCAGAAAAGGAGTTGCCCCGCACAGGACAGCTCCTTTTCTATTTCCCTTTCTTCGGCTCAGTAGATATTTAGGCTCAGTAGATATTTTTGCAATATGTCTCTTTTGCGCTGTGGCGTTTCCAATTTTGCGTTTACTTTCAGTTTTCAAGCATCCCGAAAAAGTCGCAGGAAGCAGATTCTCTTTTCCTTCCATGGACGTACAAAGAAAAAAAGAGAAGGTGCGCCAGCTGTGGGTTGCACCCTCTCTCTTTCTTCTTGTGATTTTATTTAACGGTTGGTCGCAAGACCAGAGTGTTTATTTTTTCTTTCAGGGTTGTCAGAAGCGGAAACCTACTGTCATCATCACCTTATGGCGATTGTTGGTAATCCTGACGGCCTCGGGCACCTCAATGACGTCGGCCGTATTTTCGTTGTAGAACGGATAGAAATCGCCCTTCTGGAGGTCGTACTTGTAGGCCAGGTCCACATACACGTTACCACTTCTGTACCCCGTTCCAAGGGTAAGCGTGTTCAGGTGGTGCGTATTCAGGAAGTCTGTGTCCGTATTGATTGAGTTCAGCGGGAGATACTTCACAGCTGTCTGGCTGTTGTAAATGGCAGACTGATAGTTGTATCCGGCACGGATGGCAAACTGAGACATCGGTTTGAATTCGGCACCTACTCGGAAGGCATTCACGTGCTTCAGACAGTTCTTCACCTCGCTGTTTTCTGTGCCGAACGGTGCAGCATAACCGTCTTCGTCAAAGAATTTCATGGATTTGTAGTCCTTGTACTCATATTCTGCGTCCAGCGCAAACTGTCGTCCTACAGTGAGTCCCGTGCTCACGTTGAAGAGCCAAGGGGTGCGCAGGTGGAAGGAGCGTTCCATGTCTCTGTTGCCCAGTTCCTCGTAAGTATCCACCGTGTGGGAGGTTGTCTCTGTGTCGGTAGGCAAGTCAAAGACGTCAGACGTTATAGCAGCTCCCGTGGTATAAGTCAGATTATAGAACGTAGGGGTATGGACAGCGAAACCCAACTTCAGAGGAGCCTCTTCAAACGGCCGTACTATCATACCAAACTTGGCGTCAATGCCCTGTCCGTCCAGGCTGTTGTAACTCTCGAGCACATAGCCCTCTGCCGAGTTATTCCAATCCTCATCGTAGTAAGAGTATTTCCGGTAGTTCACGTCATGCGCCGAGAGAGTGAGACCGAAATAGAAACGGTCGTTGGTATTGAAGGCCACGTTGAAGTTATACTCGTCCATGCTTCCGCGCTCAACCGACCGGAACTCCCTCATATAGGCATTCGTGCCTGCCTTGCTGGTATAGTAGCCGGAGTTGTCAAAATCCGTGATGTAGGCGTCATAACCCAAGGCTGAGAGCCAGCCTATATTATTGTTCGTATAGTGATTCCCCTTATCCCAGTCATCACCCTTGAGACCGTCAGACAAAGAGGCCATGAGAAAAGACTGTGAGAGTCCGCCCAGAACAAACTTACCATTCCCCGCCATCGAGGTGTTCTTGTAGAAATTCTTAGACTTACGGTAACTGAATCCAAAGTTCGCATAGCGCAAAGGGGTTCGCTCGCCTATCTTGGCTGCAATCACCACTCCGGCATTGTCCAACGTGAAGCGATACTTGTTTGCCGAGGATTGCGTTCCCGCAAAGTTCTGAGACGTACTGTTGACATTGTAACCCATGGTGAAGGCAATATCGTTGTTGCGATAGATGCCTATACCGGCCGGATTGGTTGACATGGTCGAGATGTCGCCACCAAGCGCACTCATCGCCCCGCCCATGCCGACAAAGCGTGCCGTACCGTTGATATCCTTGTCTGCTACATTGACGGCATCATACACCGTCTGTGCCTGAATCAGGAGCGAGCAGGAAACAAAAGCCATTGAGGATAATATTCTTTTCATAATCGTGTTGGTTTTCATTTTTTACATCATTTTCTTTCTCGTTTAGACTGTCATCATGCATTGCCTCTCTGCCCGTCAACGACGGCCGCCACTGCTACGCTGGGAACTACCTCCCCCACCAAAGCTGCGGGAACCACCGCCGCCAAAGCTTGACGAACCGCCTGAAAAGCTACGCGAACTGCTACCGCTTGAGAAACTTCGTGAGGAGTTTCCGCTGCCATACGAGCGTGTTGTCGAACTGCTGCCGCCTGTGTAACTGCGTTCACGTGTCGTAGACGAGCCACGGCTGAAGGTGCTACTGCCGCTCCTGCCACTCTCTCCAGATACGCTACGTGACGAACGGGTATATGACTCACCTCTTTCTGCCGCACCTGTACTGCTCGGACGGGTAAAACTACTGCGTCCTGTACCGGTCCCAGCGGTACTCCGCGTACTGCTCGGACGGTTATAGCTGCTACGTCCATTTGCCGTACCACTGCCCAGGCCGTTTTCGTCTGCCGTACGCGAGCTTACTACACGGCGAATCTGACTGTTGCTGCGTATGCCGACTGCCTGACTGCGTTCACCACTGGCTGTACTCTGTGAGGAGCGTGTAGAGACGGAACTGCGTGTGCTTGATGAGCGGCTCACTACTCCACGACCGTTGTTTCCCTGCTGCCCCCGGGTAGCTACCCCACCCCGAGTCGTAATCGAGTTGCGCGTTGCCAAGGATGGCCGGTTGGTTGCCACGTTCCAGTTGTGGTTCCAGCCTCCCCAATGGTGAGGATGATGCCAGCCCCAGCCACCGAAGTGTCCATGCCAGCCTATGCTCCAGCCGCCACCATACCAACCTATGCTCCAGCCACTATACCAGGGGCTGTACCACGGGCTGTACCAGCTGCTCCACCCCCAGAACGGAGTGTGCCAGTTAAAGCGCCAGTCCCAATACAGACGATTCATAGATGTCGGGAAGACGTAGGCGTACATGTCGTCATAATAGACATTCCACTCATAGCCCAAGAAAGCACCGGAGACGATATCCCAGTACAAGGGGCTGCTGATGGCAACCGCATAACGCGGATTCCGGAATCGAATCAGACGCGTAGCATACTCATAGTCGCTGTCCGTCCCGTCAAAATCCCGCTGCCACTCTCCCCGGAGGTCTGAGTCTTCACGCTCGTCCACGTAGAGCGTGTCGTTCTCCTGCGAGAAATCATACTGGCGTGAGGAGTAACGACGGTTATAGGAATCTTCATCCTGCACGACCTTCTTCTTGCGGTCACGCACCACCACCGTACGGGGAGAGGCGTCAGCCTGCTCCACCACCCTCTCACGGGTATCGTCGGCCTCATCACTGTCGACGTGATTCTCGGAGGCAACCGTTTGCCGGGAATCCTCCTTGACAATCACGGCAGTTTTCTTCTTGGGCGTATAGTACATGTCGTCATCTATGCGCTGAGCTTGCAGTGTCATCATGGGTATCATCACTGCCAACCATGACAAAAGAGCTATTCTTTTCATATTCTGTAATTTATTTTTGTTTGATTGGTTTATCTGTGGCACATCCAGCGTTATGCTGATTAACCAATACAAAAATAAAAGGAGAATTACATCCGCCAAAGGATAAATTCCCCAAAACGAAATAGGGATTTTCCTAAAAGATTTCCTCCGGGAAACTCTACCCTCTCCTAAGCATTCGGTAAAGCAAGATAAATCTGTTGCTTCCTTTTCTCGTCCTTGCCCCTTTTATTTGGATCCCTTTCTTATCTAAAAAAAATGGGACTTACTTGGGAGGTACTTGGGAGGAACATGGGAGGTACTTCCCGCCGTGTGTAGACCGAAAGAGATATCCTCCCTAAGCGTAATTGTAACCTGTAACCGATATTGATTTTTCCCTTTGACATATAAGGGCGTACACGAAAATTATAACCCTTCAACCCAAATCGGTCATTAGAACGCAGATAAGTTCTCCCTGCGCTGGAGTCAGATGCTTTCTAATCCGTATTCACCTCTCCGGCCATCTTGCTTCCCATTCAGATTGAGTTTCTATACTTCTTGAGGACTAATCTGCTTTCTGACATTGAACTGAAGAAAGCAGATTATGTACCTGTATTGCTGTACCCATTCCTTTTTTCATTTTTCTTTACAATGAGGGATTTGCGAGAAGGACATTCCAGTATAAACAGAAAAAAAATCATGTTAAGTATCTGTCACGAAGATACTTAACATGATCCTGAAAGATTGTTTATAGAACTTTTACATTCCCTATCGGATTAGTCTTTCAACATTTCCTTGCCCTTATTCTTGGACAGCCACACAAAGAAGAGAACGGTCACCAAAAGGGTAGCAATGGCACTGATAATATAACCTAAAGTAACATCCATGCCTAAAGAGATTCTGCTGATAAGGAAGAAAGAGCAGCAAACCATCGTCATGAAAATAGCCGGTATCAACGTAATCAGATACTGGCGCTTCCGCATAGCCAGATAGACCGTATAGGTCCAGAGGCAGCAGACAGCCAAAGTCTGGTTGGCCCAGCCGAAGTATTTCCAAATGACATTGAAACTATCAGGATTGTCAATCTGCCACACGAGCAATCCTATCGTAACCAGGAAAATAGGGATACATATCAACAAACGGTTAGGAATAGGTTTCTGACTGACCTTAAAGTAGTCGGCAATAATGAGACGGGCAGAACGCAGTGCGGTATCACCACTGGTAATCGGTGCGGCAATCACACCGAAGACGGCAAGTATGCCACCGATAAGGCCAAGCCATCCGTTGCAAGCATACATGACTACCTTAGGAGCAGAGAAATACTGGGTTACTTTCAGTCCGCTTTGCGTGTACTGCTCGATGATGTCGGGGGAACAAACAGTACGCCATCCTTCGTCAAAGAAGAACCAAGAGGAGATAGTAGCCCACACCAGTGCAACAAGTCCTTCCGTAATCATACTACCGAAAAAAATCTGACGCCCCTGCTTCTCGTGTCTCACGCAACGGGCCATCAGCGGACTCTGTGTAGCGTGGAAGCCGCTCAACGCTCCGCAGGCAATCGTGATGAACAGTGCCGGGAAGATGGGTTCATTATTGATGCCCAAGCGAGCAGCACCCATGTCGCCTAAGCCATCCCAGATTTCAGGCAACGCAGGACGGTAGATGAAGAGCATGACCATCAATGCCACTGCCATGAAAAGCAGAGAGAAGGCGAAGAGCGGATATATCTTTCCGATAATCTTGTCAACCGGCATCATGGTAGCAATGACGTAATAGACGAAGATGATGCTTATCCATATCAGGAGGTTCTTCATGGCAGAACCCGCCGGCATCATTTCCTGCAAAAGGGTTGCAGGAGTCAGCACAAACACCGCACCAACCAGGATGAGCAGCACGACAGAAAAGACCATCATAACCTTGCGCATGGAATCGCCCAGATAAGTGCCTACGATATTCGGCACACTGACACCACCCTGACGCATGCTTATCATGCCTGTCAGATAGTCATGAACAGCACCGGCAAAGATGCAACCAAAGACAATCCAGAGATAAGCCGACGGGCCGAACCACATACCCATGATAGAACCAAAGATCGGTCCGGTACCGGCGATATTCAAGAACTGAATCATGAACACCTTCCACTTGGGCAGGACAATGAAGTCCACCCCATCCGCATTCTTGACAGCCGGGCAGACACGGTCGTCCGGTGCAAAGATTCTCTCAACGATGCGTCCATAAACAAAATATCCCACGACGAGCAGGAGGAAAGAAAGTACGAATGAAATCATAGTATAGTCAAAACTTTTTGTTTTTCATATTCCTGACATCTCCATCAAGCAACGAGCGAAGAGATGTCACTTAGGCTTAACCCAAATCATTAGATTTTGGTTTAACGACTTGCAAATTTAAGTCTTTTCAAACAAAATTCTATTAAAAGGTAGTTTTTTTATATTTTTGCAGTGCATTATGAGAAACGTTATCCCCTTTCTAATCGCTATCTTCCTGCTGGTCGGTCAAACGAATCTCCGGGCACAGCATTTCTTCTACGAACAAACCTATCCGTTACCTAAATATGAGGTTCGCGCCACGTGGATTACCTCTGTATACGGTCTGGACTGGCCCAAGACACGCGCCACGACCCCACAGGGCATCCGCCGGCAGAAAGAAGAACTGACTGCCATCCTGGACCGGCTGAAAGAAGCAAACTTCAACACGGTGCTATTCCAGACACGTACACGCGGTGACGTCCTGTTCCGCTCGGACATCGAGCCCATGAATAGCATCCTTACCGGCACCACAGGCAAAGACCCAGGCTATGACCCATTGGCATTTGCCATTGAGGAGTGTCACAAGCGCGGCATGGAATGCCATGCCTGGATGGTAACTATTCCCTTAGGGAGCAAAAAACACCAACAATCGCTGGGCAAACTGTCACTGACCAAGAAGAAACCCGCGATCTGTGTGCCTTACCGGACAGAGTACTTTCTCAATCCCGGGCATCCAGAAACCAAGCAATATCTCTTCAGCCTGGTTAGGGAGGTCGTAACCAAATACGACGTGGACGGGGTTCACTTTGACTACCTGCGCTATCCCGAACATGCCAGGAAGTTTGCCGATCAGGCTACATTCAATAAATACGGCAAAGGGCGCACTCTTGAGCAATGGCGCAAGGATAATCTGACGGAAATCTTGCGCTACCTTTATACAGAAGTCAAGAAAATCAAGCCCTGGGTGAAAGTAAGCACAAGTCCGATAGGCAAATATCGTGACACAAGCCGATACAGTAGTAAGGGATTCAATGCCTACGACATCGTTCATCAGGACGTACAGGGATGGCTTGCCGAAGGCATACAGGACCAGATTTATCCGATGATGTACTTTCGCGAGAATGCCTTCTTTCCCTTCCTGCTCGACTGGCAGGAACAATCGAACGGACGTCACGTGATACCAGGATTAGGCATCTACTTCCTGGACCCCAAAGAAGGAAACTGGAAGATTAACGAGATTGTACGTCAACTGAACTTCATTCGCGAGAAGAACGTTCCGGGCATGGCCCACTACCGCGTTCAGCACGTGCTGAATAACACACAGGGAGTCTACGATCTGCTCCAGAATGCTTTCTACCAGGCTCCGGCCCTACAGCCTGCCATGACATGGCTTGACAACACGCCACCGTCAGCACCGAAAAGGCTGAAGGTCAAACATGAGAGTGACGGTTATATCCGGCTTACCTGGGAGGCATCGACCGACAATGACAAGCGTAATGCCCCGCGATATGTCATCTATGCTTCTGACACATATCCCGTCGACACCAACGACCCGCGCCATATCGTGGCTCAAGGTGTGACCGGCACTGAATATGTCTACGTGCCACTCTATCCCTGGCAGACAAAGATGTTCTTTGCCATTACAGCCGTTGACCGTTATGGCAACGAGAGCAACTGTGAGCAATGACACGACCGGGGGACTGTTGACCGACCGTCAAGGCACGAAAGAAACAAACCGGTTGTTTTCATCCTCCTCTTCCCATCAAAACTTCACCTTCCGAACAAGAACCAAACATGGCAGACAATTTCCTCGAACGTCAGTATGCTGCATATCTGGAGCAGAAAAGCGGCACAGCACACAAGAGACAGAGCATCTCCGTCTTCCACCAGTTCCACACTGACATCTCGGACATAGACCTCCCCACACGCTTCACCAACCCATTTGACTACCAGCCACACAGGCTCTGCCAACTTGCAGCCGGTGAGACACAAGCCTACATTGCCTCACAACCGCCCCTGCACAGGGAGCTTGAAGAGGGCAAGATGTTCGGCGTGCTGGTGGTGAAACGCATGGACGGAAAGGTAGGCTTTCTCAGTGCTTTCTCCGGAACACTGCTGGGACAGATGGTGCTACCCTACTTTGTTCCGCCCATCTACGACCAGACACAGTCCAAAGGGTACTTCCGCCAGGAAGAACATCAGATATCCCTGCTTCACCGGCAATACGTGGAACTGCTCCGCTCCGAGCCCTACCTGCAGGCAAAGGCCGAGTTGGAGAACAAGAGACGCGAAAGAGACGAGTATCTGCAAGCCATGAGGGAGTCGTTCAGGCAAGCCAAGGAAAAAAGACACCGGTTGCGAGCCGATGGGCAGTTGACACCCGAAGAGGAAGCATCACTTATGCGGGAGAGCCAGTTCCAAAAGGCCGAAATCAAGAGACAGGAACAGCGTCTTGCAATGGAGACAGGACCCTATGAAGAGGCCCTCAACCGTCTGGACGAGCAGGCATCACTGTTGCAGAAGGCTTACAACCAACGCTCCATGCAGTTGCAGCAATGGTTGTTCGAGCAATACGAACTGCAAAACGCCAAGGGCGAACAAAAACCACTGCTCGAGGTTCACCCGGCAGCACCCTCGGGCACCGGAGACTGTGCGGCACCCAAGTTGTTGCAATATGCCTTCCTACATCACATGCAACCTCTCTGCATGGCCGAGTTCTGGTGGGGGAAGGGGAATCACGAACAGGGGCACTATTATCCCTCCTGCCAGGCGAAGTGTAAACCCCTGCTCCGCTTCATGCTGCAAGGGCTCGAGGTGGATGATCCCTACTCGGCACAGCGCTCACAAATGCTCATCCGAGACCAGGAACTGGAGATTCTTTTTGAAGACGACTACTTCATTGCCATCAACAAACCGGCAGGCTTGCTCAGCGTACCGGGACACGCCCCGATTGACAATGCGGTAGACCGTCTGAAACGTCAACGCACGGGCATGGAGGTCTATGCCATCCACCGCTTAGACATGGACACCTCGGGCATACTTCTTTTTGCCAAAGACACCACAACGCTGTCCCTGATGCAGCAGGCCTTTGAGCAGCGGAAAGTACACAAGCAGTACATTGCCCTTCTTGAAGCAAGGCCTGCACAAGACCAAGGTGTCATCTCTCTGCCACTGGCTCCCAACTACGAGGAGCACCCGCTTCAGATGGTAGACCTCACACACGGCCATCAAGCCATTACCCGCTACCGGGTTATAGACGATAACAACAGTAAGTGCGATAGCAACAACGGGCCTGTGCGTGTCATCTTCGAACCTCAAACAGGACGCACGCACCAACTTCGCGTACACGCCTCACACCGCTTGGGCCTGCACTGCCCGATATGTGGTGACACACTTTACGGGAAAACAGACTCCCGACTGTTCCTTCACGCCTCTCGACTGTCATTCGAACATCCCTATACCCGGCAAACCATTACCATTCATTGCAAAGAGACATTCTAACCCACACCGGTCAATAGATTTGGGTTTAACGTACTTATGTTTAGTTATCACTAATTCCCGTGATAATGCAGATACCAGTCGGCATCTTCCTTACCTTCCGTCTTCACCCAATTATCAAATTGAGGATATTCCTTGGAGATGCTGACAGTCTCGATGGAAGGGATGAAATTCAAGATAGGCAGTTTGATGGCAAACGGGTGCTTACCGTCCTTGTCTATATAGAATGCTTCCTGTCCGGAGAACAGCTGTCGAGGATTGGCATATTGTGTCGCGGGATATTTGGGCAGGTGAATCTCCGTACGGTCTTTCTTGGATGCCTCGTCATACAGGGTAATGATATAAGGGTCCAGATCCGCGTTCAGCGAAGCGTATGGCATGGCTCCATCAGCAAATTCACGAGTGACGACAAACGGTTTGTTGCGGTCGCGCTTCACGTGGTCGGTCAGGATGACAGAATTTGTCTCTGTCTCGTCCAGACTCCCTGCCGGGAGTGTGATTGCTCCGCGCTGACTGCTCGCATAGCGCACCACAAACGCATTGACACGAGTCATTGCCTCTTCCTTCTGCACAGGCACAAAGGTATCGACCGCCTTCAGCACATTATTGTCTCCATTGATTGTTATCACAGCGGTGTGCTCCACAATCACGTCGTTCATGTCATAGTCACCACCCCACGACCAGAGGTCTTCAAAGGCATAGGTATAGGTGGACTTGACCGTTGTATAGGAACCTTCAGACGGGTCAACCGGCGGAAGATCGGGGTCTTGGACAGCCTCCGGAATGCTACAGGTGACGGTGAAGAGCACGTCCTCGTAACTGCGGTCCGATTCGCTGTCTTCCACACCGTAAACCACGGTACCGTTCTGCTCCAACGCGATGAACTGCGAGCGGCGGCCCTCATTCCACTCCTTGTTGGAGTAGTAGATGGACTGATCGGCATCCAGGTAAGGCTTGAACACCGAAACATACGAACCGTCTGGCGAAAGGATTCCACTGTTTATCCACTCCCAGTATTTTTTGTTACCACCGTGAGAACCGTTGTGGCTATTGTTCGGTTTCTTGATTCTTTCTTCGTCGATGGTACAGCCGTTGCTGATGACGAAGTAACCAATGGTGTAGCCGGCCGGGAAGTGAGGAGAAACCTCACCGGTCCGCTCGTCAACATAGAGCAACTGTATCTTCCGGTTAGCGCTCATCGGAGCCTGGGATGCCGGATAAGGTCCTCCTGCCCCGAACGGGTAATTGGCCGCTACAGAGGCATTGGGAATGATGATGTATTTCTTTAACGAGGCCGGAGAAGCCGGAGCCTGACCCGTCTTGTAGAAATAATAGCCCACTATGTCCTGCCGCCAGGTAGATTCGTTCATGAACGTGAACCACACGTCTACCGCGTCCACGGTTACAACCTCCTGCCGGTCATTTCTGTAAGCCTCGGCAATGGTCGTGTTGATATGCTCCGTATCGACACAATACTTGCTGTTATCCAACTGGGAGGGTTTTGACTCTCTACCGTTCCACAGCGTGTGCTGCACGTCGCGAATAAGCCGCTCAGAGATGCCACCCGCTGACACAATGCCGTTCATATCCTCAATGGCACCAAAGCCTTTCTCCGCCCAATCGACCACAGCATAAAAACCCTTGCCCGCATCGACGGTTTTCACCCGGAGATTTTCGACAGCACGCGTAATGGCCTTTGTCGAAGGCTGGGTGGGCTCAGACTTGTAAGTCAAGGCATTATCCGTCACGGCTGCTGCCGTGAGCTGTGGCGCACCATACGTCGGACTATAGATGAAGAGGTGGTCGGTATAGCCGGGCACCAGAATCCGGGTTCTCAAGCGGCCATACTCGTCGGCAAAGAATTTGTGAATCGGCTCGCCCACCGGAATCATCTCTCCTTCTTCATTGAAGTTGATGGGATTGTCGACATAAAGTGCAAGCAGGGCTCCGGCCGATGCCGTCCCATAGTCTATATCAACGCTGATTTCCTTCTCTGTGACGAAGTCGAAGAATTTGTTTTCCCATTCTTCCACCATACCTGGATTATACTTTGCCTCCATGCATGATGTCAGCATGCAACATGACAACAGGGTCAAAGCCGGAACAACGACCGAACAAATTCTCTTAATTGTTTTCATTGTATCTTTATTCTTTATGTTTCTGAACGACAAAGTTATAAAGATTAAACAATAACCCGTTAAAATGTTCAAGAAAAATCTCATCGCACCTCCAAACGAAGACACTCCAGACTCTTTGCACACGCTATTTCTTGAAATAATGTTAAATGTTTAATACTTTGCATTGCATAGTACTATTAAGTTTGCATATCTTTGCGGCGAAGAAACAAACAGCTAACACAACAAAAGCCATGACAAATGTAGACAACACCAAATCGCAAATGCGTAAGGGGATGCTCGAATACTGTATCCTGCTTCTCCTGCGTCACAGTCCGTCCTACGCCAATGACATCATCGGCAAACTGAAGCAAGCCAAGATGATTGTCGTAGAAGGCACGCTTTATCCCCTGCTCAACCGACTGAAGAAGGACGGTTTACTGAAGTACGAATGGCAGGAGAGCACGCAGGGTCCTCCTCGCAAGTATTATGCACTGACCGAAGACGGGAAGGAAGCCCTTGTCCAGCTTGACGAGAGCTGGAACGAGATGGCTACTACCGTTCACATCCTGCAGCACAACGAACTGCTGCTCCCTCCAACCGACACTGCTGAAACAAACAACCCCTAAACACAACACAGTCATGAAAAAAAATATTTCAATCAACTTCTTTGGCACGATATACGCCATTGACGAAGACGCATACAAGCTTCTCGAAGACTACATCGCAAACATGAAGCTTTATTTCTCGCACGAGGAAGGCGGAGAAGAAATCGCCGACGACATCGAACACCGCGTGGCCGAATTGCTTTGGGAATACAAGGAGCAAGGCATGTCGGCTGTAGACATTGACACGGTGAAGGAGATTATCGAGAAGATTGGCAATCCGGCCGACATAGATGACGAAGGAAGCAGCAAGCACACCACAACTGCAACAGACAACGCCTCTGACACACCTGACGAAGAGGAAGAAAATAGAAAGAGAGAACAAGAGGACGAAAAGAAGAGCGAACAGAACGGTCTCAACACACTTGTCGACAAGATTAACGATCTGTTTGCCAAATTACGTCAGAACATGGAAGGCCGTCATCTCTATCGTGACACAAAGAACAAGATGCTGGGCGGTGTATGTGCCGGCTTGGCCGAATATTTCAACCTGTGCGACGTGGTCTTCTGGCGATTGGGCTTCATCCTGCTGGTCTTGTGCATCCCCATTGACTTCGACCACAAGTTCAGTCTATCCATTCCCGTGCTTTATCTCTTGCTGTGGCTGGTCCTGCCCGAGGCCAAGACCCCCGAAGACAGACTGCGCATGAGGGGCGTAAAGGTCACGCCTGAAAACCTGGCCGAACAAATCATCCGCGACTCGTCCGACAGTCAGAAGCCGTCGAAAGCTTCCGCTCGTACTCCCTTCCTTTCGGGTTGTCTCTCGGTACTTTTCTTCCTGGCCATCGGCTGTCTCATGATCCCGCTCTTCGGATTCTTCTTTCTGGCCCTTATCTTTACTATCTGTCTGTTCCTCTTCACTTTCGAATTGTTTGACACCAGTGTACTGTTCTCTCCCACTAAGCTTACACAATTCAACGACGCACTCGAAGCTATAGGTGCACTGCCCTGGCTGGCCGGCATTTCGGGCATCCTGATTTTCGGTATTCTCATCTACAGCGCCATCCGAGTCCTGAGACGTCAGAGTGAACCGATGGCCAAAAGCACCAAAACAACCCTGCTCTTCACTTGGTTCATCGCCTTAGCCTTCTTCATCGTGTCGTTCACACTTATCTGCATCAGAATGAACGCACTGGACGACATCCGTCGCACCGAGCTCAGCACACGAAACAACATCACACTCAATGACCCCAGACAATGGGCACGAGTGGACAATTTAGGATGGAGCGTCAAGGAATTGAAGAATATCAGGAACTACATCATCGAGGAACGCGGTGGACTGGGCGACATGCCTAACTATGCCTTCATCCTCCGAAGAATGGACTTCAACCAGTCTGTGTCGTTCCTGCTGACCAAGGAAACCACCCTTGAGGAAGGCAAATACATACTTGAAAGCATCCTGACAGAGGAAGGCGAAGGGGCTGTAATCACGGCCACGGTCGACTCGCTCTGCCTCACCACGCTCAACCCCAATGAAGGAGAAGCTATCAAGACCCTGAATCTGGACGAAGCACGCCAATACCCCATCCTGCAACAGGTTGACAGTCTTGGCTGGAGCCGTTTGCAGAAAGAAGACAGAGCCTGGAAGCACGTGACAAGTAAGCCGTTCCATCACAAGGGTGGCCCCATCACCCTCAACATCCTTGCCAACGAGTGTTTCATCAACAGATTGGCGGTACGCCACATCAAGATACTCAAAGTAGAATGACGGGGTATCCTGCTTCATCGAACACTTGATAATCCTTTCATAATTTTTTTCTATAAGTTTCCGATTTCAGTTTTTTCATGAGGCCGTATCGTTATTGCAAACGATGCGGCCTCCTTCTTTAACACGCACTATATATTAAGGTACGCGCGAGACCTGACAGCAAATCGAGGCATGGGGCGATAACCTCCACCGTAAGATGAAGGGACTTTGCCGGCCCAGCAAAGTGAGGGGTACAGTCATACCCCGGGTTTTGCCAGTGTGGCAAAGTGAACGAATGGATGTATCGGCGACTTTGTCAATGTGGCAAAGTGAACGAATGAGTGTCTCGGAGGCTTTGTCAGCGTGACAAAGTGTGTAAAATACGGTATTTTGGGGTTTGCCGACTTGACAAAGTGGGGGGTGCAGCTTTTTAGAGGCTTTGTCAGGGTGACAAAACGGGGGGTGCAGCCTTTTAGAGGCTTTGTCAGGGTGACAAAATGGGGGGTGCAGCCTTTTTGGAGGCTTTGCCAGGGTGACAAAGTGGGGGGTGCAGCCTTTTTGGAGGCTTTGCCGGCCTGACAAAGTGCCCGGAGACCTCGTTAAGAGACTTTGCCAACCCGACAAGACGTGACAACATAAGAGACGACAGTATTTCCGGCTCACCCAAAGGCCGGGCAGACACGACAAAGGGCCTACAAACGGAATTTATTCCTGCGGAAGAGTGCGTAAAAGAAGACGGAATGGCGGGAACGCTCAGGTATCTCATCCATCTTGGCCAACTTCAAATTGGCACGACGAACCAAGCGATAGGAAGACTTCATGAAGTGGTATTCCCTGCGGGCACGACGAACGGCACAGGCATCGCCCCAATGTCCACGCACGAGGAATAAGCAAAGAGCCACATAATCCAGGATGAAACGCATAAAAAGGACCGCATGCAACTGTCTGGCAGGCAGATTTTTATAAAGCATCAGCAGATTGTTCCGAAAATTGAGCAATGTCTTGCGAGGATTCGACTTGCTCAGCGTTGCGCCACCTACATGATAGACAACACTTTGCGGGATGCAGACAAGGTCACGACCACGAGCACGAAGCCGCCAGCAGAGGTCGACCTCCTCCATGTGGGCAAAAAACCTCCCGTCAAGGCCTCCGGCAGCAAAGTAGTCCTGCCGACGAATGAAGAAAGCCGCTCCCGATGCCCAGAAGACAGGAGCAACCGTGTCATACTGTCCCTCGTCCTTCTCGACCCGGTTCAGCACACGCCCCCGGCAGAAAGGGAAACCCCAGCAGTCGAGGTAACCACCGGCCGCACCGGAATATTCAAAATAAGCACGATTGTAGTAGTTCAGAATCTTGGGCTGGCAACCGGCCACCTCGGGATGAGCGTCCATATACTCCAGCATGGGCTGCAACCACCCTGATGTAACCTCGACATCACTGTTCAGCATGACCACAAACTCGTTCTCCACCTCCTTCAGGGCGCGGTTATATCCCTCGGCGAAGCCGAAATTCTCGTCCAGGGCAATGAGTTTCACATGAGGAAAACGGTGAAACATCATGGAGACAGTGTCGTCGGTCGAGCCATTATCGGCCACATAGACATCTGCCATGTCCTGAGAATGTTTGATAACTGACGGGAGGAAATGCTGTAACATCTCCGAGCCATTCCAATTGAGTATAACGACTGCGATTCGTTTCATAAAGAATCCTTTTACTTTCTTGTACGTTGTAGGTTAGATGATGCTCTGCCAGCCGGGAAGAGCGAAGGTCAAACGATGGTGCCCAGAAGGGCTGTTCCGTCTGCATTAAAGTCGCCCAGACGAACCTGGACAATGTGATTGTCGAGCGACGCGTCCTGTGGCACCTCCACACGTATATAATTAGGTGTAAAACCATGCATGGGCTGACCGTTCTTCGAGCGTTCCAGGAGAACAGGCATTGTCTGACCGACATGCTTCAGGTAAAAACTGCGGGTTTTCTCCTCAGAAATGTGCAGCAGGACCTGACTGCGCCAGTGCTTTTCCTCCGGCGTTACAGCATAGTCAATCTTCAGAGCCTGCGTACCGGGACGTTCGGAGTAACTGAACACATGAAGCTGGGACACATCCAGCGAGTCGATGAACGAGACCGCCTCGTCAAAAAGAATAGGCGTCTCACCACGTGCCCCGACAATGACATCCACCCCGATAAAGGCATCGGGGATGAGCCTGCGCACCGTCTCTACCTTGGAGCGGAAAAGCGACGTGTCATACCGTCGGCGCATCAGCCTCAGTATCTCGTCGCTGCCACTCTGCAAAGGAATGTGGAAATGAGGCATGAACCGCTTGGAGCCAGCTACGAAGGAGATAATCTCGTCAGTAAGCAGATTAGGCTCAATGGACGAAATGCGGTAACGCTCAATTCCCTCCACCTCGTCAAGCGCCTTGACCAGGTCAAAGAAAGACTCACCCGTAGTGCGGCCGAAATCGCCGATGTTCACACCGGTAATGACAATTTCCTTTCCTCCCTCAGCCGCTGCCTGCTGTGCCTGCTCCACTAAGGACGCGATTGAGCCATTGCGACTGCGGCCACGGGCAAAAGGAATGGTACAGTACGAGCAGAAATAATCGCATCCGTCCTGCACCTTGAGGAAGAAGCGCGTCCTGTCACCACGCGAACACGACGGGGCGAAGGAGCGGATGTCCTTCAAAGGCGACGTGAACGACAAACCCTGCGTCCGCTTCTCCAAATTGCCGAGAAACTGCAACAAGTCACCCTTCTGCTCTGCTCCCAACACCAGGTCTACACCCTCCATGGACGACACCGTGTCGGGTTTTAGCTGGGCATAACAACCCGTCACCACGACAAACGCCCCGGGGTGCTGGCGCACCAGACGATGAATGGCCTGGCGGCATTTCTTATCAGCAACCTCTGTCACCGAGCAGGTGTTGATGACACAGATATCGGCCACCTCGCCGCGGCGTGCTGTGCGCACACCCGCTTCCTTCAGTTGGCGGCCTATAGTCGACGTCTCAGAGAAATTAAGTTTACAACCCAGCGTATAAAAAACGGCTTTTTTATCCTGGAATATGGTTGAATCAATCATGAATTAGCAACTTTTACGGCACAAAGATAAGGCTAAATATGATTCTACAACGCCTCAAAACGCAGGTTTGCAAACTTTTCTGAAAAAACAGTAAAAAAAATCGGGGTTCACGAGTACAACAAATATGAAAAACATCATACATTTGCAGCGTTTTCAAAAAAGGTATTTTAAAAGTTTAATTTTTTAAAAGGTAATTTGGTATGAAAAAGTTAGTTTTGATGGCAGCAGCTATCGTTGCAGTATCTTTCGCTTCTTGCGGTAACAAGGCAGCATCTAACGCAGAAAACGCTGCAGCTGATTCAATCCGCATCGCAGATTCAATCGCAGCAGTTGAACAGGCAGCTATGGAAGCAGCAGCACAGGCTGACACAACAGCATGTGACTCTGTTGCAGCAGAAGCAGCTGAATAATTGACGCTGTCTCCTCCCGCGAGAAAATGAAAGTCTGACGTGTCACAACAATGGCACACCAGACTTTTTTATTTATAAAACCGGACATCTTTACCATCTAAAACAAACATACATAAACCATGAAAAAAAACATTTTCTTACTACTTATGCTTGCAACCACCATTGGAACGACGCAGGCAGTCCAACCGGAACGCCCTTTGTGCGAGCGTGTAAAACCGATTCAGGAAAAGATGTGGGAAAAACCACACCCCACAGACCAGTTTTCACAGGACATCAGATATCTCCTGATGCGCTCATGCCAATACCTGACCGGAGCATGGTGGACAGACAAGAAACATTTTGACAAACAGGAGGCGCAGGACTACCTGGACTTCGGCGGAACCATCGAGAAATACATCCGCCCCATCGGCCACGCCGGATTCACCCTGGCCTTTGCCCTGAAAAGTGGCATCTACGACGAAACCATCACCAAGACTACGGCAGAGGAAGCCAAGAGAAAAACCGTCAGACTTATCAGCTCTATGGCACACCGCCACATGGCCAACAGCGGGAAAGAAGGTTGGGGAAACCTCTGGCAAAGTGCCCTCTGGGCAGCACAAGGGGCAGAGGCAGCCTGGATTATGTGGGACGAGCTCGATGCAAAGACCCGACAAGAGGTCTGCAACATGTTGGTATTTGAAGCCGACCGCTTCATAGACTACGAAGTCCCCTACTATCAGGATGCAACCGGAAAAATTCTCTTCCCGGGCGATACCAAGGCTGAAGAAAACGCCTGGAACTCCAACATTACCACCATTGCCATGCTCATGCTGCCCGACCATCCGCACTACAATTTGTGGGAAGCCAAGAACTACGAGCTGCAACTCTCGGCATACGCGGCCCCCGACGACCGGCAAATGACCCGTAAGATTGACGGACGACGCCCGTGCGACATTCTCAAAGGCAGCAACATCAACATGGACGGAACGGTGGTGAACCACCGCATTACACACCCCGACTACATGACCGCCATCATGCACAACACGACCAACGGATGGCTGCACATCCTGGCCCGCCAGCCTGAGCTGGAAGCCTCTTCCTTCAATGGAGAGCGCGTCTACAAGGCTTTGACCGTAAACAAATACAACGGAAAGACCATGTTCCTCGCCGACGAACAGGGACACGCCACCTCACAAGTTTATTTCCCGGAAGGCAATGACTGGGGTAACAGCCGCCAGGCCAACTACTGGCTCATGGACATGATGGCTCACCTCTACGGATGGGACAACGGCGTGACACCCTCGGCACTCGACTTTGCCAAGGCACGCACGGCAACCATGATACAGATGATAAACCGCGGCAACACCGGAGCCTATTACCAGACCCCGCAGGAAGACCGATTCGACACCCGTGAAGAATGGTTCGGCTGGCATATCGCCTTCGGATACATGGGATGGTGGCTGAAGAATTGACAGCCCGACAGGCAATCTATGGATGCTACACAATATATAATATAATAAGGTAAAAACAACACAGCACAAGTCACTAACAGCGACATGCAAGACCCACGTCACATACATATCAGCGACTACAACTACTGTCTGCCCGAGGAGCGGATTGCCAAATTCCCGCTTCCCCGGAGAGACAGTTCGAAACTTCTGGTATACAGGCATGGCGAGGTGACACACGATGTCTTCACCTCGCTTCCGAAATACCTGCCTCCGCAGGAACTCATCATTTTCAACAACACCAAAGTCATCCAGGCACGCCTGCACTTTCGGAAAGAGACCGGCGCGCTTATTGAAGTCTTCTGCCTGGAGCCCATCCAGCCCAACGACTATGCCCTCAACTTCCAGCAGACCGAACACGCGGCTTGGCTTTGCATGATTGGAAATCTGAAAAAATGGAAGGGCGAGACGCTGAAACGCGAGATGGATGTAAAAGGAAAACGCATCACCCTGACGGCCACACGCGGAGAAGCACGTGGAACGAGCCATTGGGTCGACTTTGCCTGGGATAATCCCAGCATAACCTTTGCCGACATTCTGGAGGTCTTCGGCGAACTCCCCATTCCACCCTACCTGAACCGCGAGACGAAAGAGAGTGACAAGATTACCTATCAGACCGTCTACTCCAAGATAAAAGGTTCCGTAGCGGCACCGACAGCAGGCCTGCACTTCACGCCTCAAGTGCTGGACAGCCTCAGACAAGGAGGCTGGGAGCTGGAAGAACTGACACTACATGTTGGTGCGGGGACATTCAAGCCGGTGAAAAGCGAAGAGATTGCAGGTCACGAGATGCACACGGAATACATATCGGTCAGCCGCGGCACAATCGAGAAACTGATAGCCCACCAGGGCCAAGCCATCGCTGTCGGGACAACCTCCGTCCGTACACTCGAAAGCCTGTACCACATGGGAGTCACCCTGCTTCTACACCCAGAGGCGACCGACGAAGACCTGCACGTCAGGCAATGGCAGCCCTACGAAGAAGCGGAACGTACACAACACATCACGCCGACAGAAGCCCTGCATGCCTTGCTGGACTACATGGACAAACACCACATCGACGTCCTGCACAACAGCACGCAAATTATCATCGCTCCGGGTTACCGGTACAACATCGTCAAAGCCATTATCACCAACTTCCATCAGCCGCAAAGCACACTCCTCCTGCTGGTATCGGCCTTTGTGAACGGCGATTGGAAAACCATTTACAACTACGCATTAAACAACGGTTTCCGCTTCCTAAGCTACGGAGACTCATCACTGCTCATACCATGAACCACGACAATAACAAGGAAATGTTTCCCATTGTAGATGAGGAAGGAAACATCATCAGCGCTGCCTCAAGAGGCGAATGTCATGGGGGAAGCCGTCTGCTCCACCCGGTAGTACACCTGCATGTGCTCAACTCAAAAGGCGAACTCTACCTGCAGAAAAGACCACAATGGAAAGACATTCAGCCGGGGAAATGGGACACCGCCGTCGGCGGCCATGTAGACTTAGGAGAGAACATCGAACAAGCCCTGCGCAGGGAAGTGCGAGAAGAGATAGGCATAGAAGACTTCACCCCTACCAGCCTGATACACTACGTCTATGACTCGGTCAAAGAACGCGAACTGGTTTTCGTCCACAAAACCACCTACGACGGTCCGGTCACACCCAGTGAAGAACTGGACGGCGGACGATTCTGGAGTTTCGAAGAGATACATGACAATCTGGGGAAAGAGGTCTTCACGCCAAACTTTGAAAGTGAATTCCGGCAAATAGAACACCTGCTCACCGTCTGACTGCCCACGCTGACCATACTTTCAAAATCCTTGTGTCCTGAAAAAAAAAAGGAAAATGATTGGTCAATTAAATAATATTGCCTAATTTGCACCCGTTAATCTTAAACAAAGACACAAACATGAAAGTATATCAGACTAATGAAATTAAGAACATTGCCCTTTTGGGTAATGACGGTGCCGGAAAAACCACACTCACAGAATCGCTTCTCTACGAAGCCGGAGTGATTAAAAGACGTGGTCGCATCACCCAGAAAAACACAGTCAGCGACTACTTCCCCGTTGAACAGGAATACGGCTACTCCGTATTCACCACAGTTTTCCACACCGAATGGAACGGTAAAAAACTAAACATCATCGACTGTCCGGGCAGCGACGACTTCGTTGGCTCAGCATTGACAGCCATGAATGTAACAGATACAGTCATCCTGTTGCTGAACGGTCAGTATGGCGTTGAAGTAGGCACGCAGAACCACTTCCGCTACACCGAGAAGCTGAAAAAACC
Source organism: Bacteroidales bacterium (assembly GCA_029227175.1). GTDB lineage: Bacteria > Bacteroidota > Bacteroidia > Bacteroidales > Bacteroidaceae > Bacteroides. Next base: position 27,049 of record JAQXZK010000069.1, read on the forward strand.
GGTTATCTTTCTGGTCAACCAACTTGACAACGAGAAATGCGACTATGACATGATTCTCGAGCAGTTGAAGAGCATCTATGGCTCCAAGGTTGTACCTATTCAATATCCGTTGAATCCCGGCCCGAACTTCAACTCTCTGATTGACGTACTGCTCATGAAAAAATATTCATGGGCTCCTGAAGGTGGCGCACCGACAATCGAAGAAATTCCAGCAGAAGAAATGGAAAAGGCTTCCGAAATGCACAAGGCACTGGTAGAAGCGGCTGCAGAGCACGACGAAACGCTGATGGAAAAATTCTTCGAATCAGAATCGCTCACGGAAGACGAGATGCGTGAAGGCATACGCAAGGGTCTTGCTGCCAGAGGCATGTTCCCGGTATTCTGCGTATGTGCCGGAAAGGACATGGGCGTAAGACGCCTGATGGAATTTCTCGGAAATGTTGTGCCGTTCGTAAGCGAAATGCCGAAGATACACAACACACGAGGCGAAGAAGTGACACCAGACCCCAACGGTCCTACCTCACTTTACTTCTTTAAGACTGCCGTAGAACCGCACATCGGTGACGTACAGTACTTCAAGGTAATGAGCGGAAAAGTGCACGAGGGAGATGACTTTATCAACGCCGACCGCGGCTCCAAAGAACGAATTGCACAGATTTATGCCTGCGCAGGTGCTAACCGAATCAAAGTAGAAGAAATGGTAGCTGGTGACATAGGCTGTACGGTCAAATTGAAAGATGTCCACACAGGAAACACCCTCAACGGGAAAGACAGCGAGCACCGCTTCAACTTCATCAAATATCCAAACTCTAAGTATTCACGTGCCATCAAACCGGTGAACGAAGCAGAGACGGAAAAGATGATGGCCGTCCTAAACAGAATGCGCGAGGAAGATCCGACATGGGTAATCGACCAGTCTAAAGAATTGCGCCAGACGATTGTTCACGGACAGGGAGAATTCCACCTCCGCACCTTGAAGTGGCGTCTGGAAAACAACGAAAAAATCATGGTGAAGTTTGAAGAGCCACGCATCCCTTACCGTGAGACTATCACCAAAGCGGCTCGTGCTGACTATCGCCACAAAAAGCAATCAGGTGGTGCCGGACAATTCGGTGAGGTACACCTCATTGTAGAACCCTATTACGAAGGCATGCCTGCTCCTGACACCTATCGCTTCAACGGACAGGAGTTCAAGATTAACGTCAAGAGCCAGGACATCATTCCATTGGAATGGGGTGGCAAGTTGGTATTTATCAACAGCGTTGTGGGCGGTGCCATTGACACGCGCTTCATGCCGGCCATCCTGAAAGGTATCATGAGCCGCATCGAGCAAGGCCCGCTGACCGGTTCGTATGCTCGCGACGTCCGCGTAATCGTTTACGACGGAAAGATGCATCCGGTTGACTCCAACGAAATCTCATTCATGCTGGCAGGCCGCAACGCCTTCAGCGAAGCCTTCAAGAATGCAGGCCCGAAGATTCTCGAGCCTATCTATGACGTTGAGGTCCTGGTTCCAAGTGACAAGATGGGCGATGTCATGGGTGACCTGCAAGGCCGTCGAGGCATGATTATGGGCATGAACAGCGAAAACGGCCACGAAAAACTTATTGCCAAGGTTCCGCTGAAGGAAATGTCATCCTACTCTACTGCGCTCAGTTCGCTCACAGGTGGTCGCGCATCATTCAGCATGGAATTTGCAAGCTACGAACTTGTGCCGTCTGACGTTCAGGACAAACTCATCAAAGAATTTGAGTCCAAGCAGTCAGAAGATTAAGTGAGAATGGACAAGCCGAGGCCTTTTTATAAGGAAAGAACGGCATAAGACCAAAGATTAAACAGTTTTAGACAATATTAGTTAGAGCAGAGGAGTGCGCCAGGGAACAATATTCCGGGCACTACCTCTGCTTTTTATTATGACAAATGCCGAAGGCGCGAAAGAGCAAGCATAAAGGAAAAGGGGTAAACATAAGAGTGCGAAGACATATACTTTGAGATGCGAAAGAGTGACAGAAATGTTATTTTTTTATTTAAAAAGATGCTCAATTAATATAAACTCGGAAATATAATGTTAATATACAACATTCAAGAGAATCCGGAGAACAAATTCAAGGTTTTTGAGGTTAATTGTCGTTAACATCAAGTGACAAATAGATATAAAAAAATACATTTGCAATATGAAAAAGTCAACGATATGGGCATTGGGTGTCTTAATGGCACTTTCATCTCTCGGTTTGCTGTACATGCAGATTCACTACATCGAGGAAATGGTCAAGATGCGCAACGAGCAGTTTGATGAGTCTGTCAAGCGCGCCTTACAGGCTGCTTCCAAGGATGTCGAGACAGCGGAGGTTGACCGCTGGCTTCGCGAGGATATTTCAGAGGAAGACCGCAAAGCCTGGCAAGAGTCTCAGCAGAAAACCGGCAGCGGCACCATTGTCCAGACTCATAAGTTCAACATGACTTCTCCCGACGGAAATATTCATTCAAGCATTGAGTTGAAGACTATCCGCAACCAGTTGTCTGAACTTCCCCGCGCCATGCTCTCCCGGAAACACGGGAGGAAAAGCATACCCGAAACTTCGCGCAACATTGCCGACATTCTGAGAAACCGCTATCTCTACCAGCGTTCCCTGCTTGACGAGGTTGTCTGGCAGATGATTTACCGGGCAAGTGACCGCCCCATCGAAGAGCGTGTCAACTTCAGGAACCTGGACCAGTACATCAAGCTCGGCCTGATTGAAAACGGAATCAACATTGCCTATCACTTCAAAGTCATCGACAACAATGGCAGGGAGGTCTACCGCTGCTCGGACTACGGCCAAGACGAACAGGAGAACAACACCTATATCCAGCCACTTTTCCTGAACGACCCTCCAGCCCGAATGAGCATGGTAAAGGTTTACTTCCCCGGCAAGCGAGACTACATCTACGACTCTGTGAGTTTCATGATTCCGTCGTTCATCTTCATCTTCGTCCTTTTGGCGACATTCATCTTCACCATTTGGGTTATCTTCCGCCAGAAGAAGCTCACTGAGATGAAGAATGACTTCATCAACAACATGACCCATGAGTTCAAAACGCCGATTTCTACCATCTCACTGGCAGCCCAGATGCTGAACGATCCGGACCTCAGCAAGTCTCCGGCCATGTTCAGCCACATTTCGACGGTTATCAACGACGAGACAAAACGCCTGCGCTTCCAGGTGGAAAAGGTTCTTCAGATGTCTATGTTCGACCGGCAGAAGTCTCGGCTCAAGACTACTGAGATAGACGCTCACGAGATGCTTGGCGGCGTGATTAACACCTTTGCACTGAAGGTAGAGAGTTACAAGGGTAGCATCGACTTCGAACTGGAAGCAGAGAACTCCATGATTTTGGCTGACGAGATGCACATCACCAACGTAATGTTCAACCTCATGGACAATGCAGTCAAGTACCGCCGTCCCGATGTTGACCTTCACCTGATGGTCAAGACCTGGAACGAGTCTGACAAGCTGTTGATTTCCATCGAAGACAACGGCATTGGCATCAAGAAAGAAAGCCTGAAGAAGATATTTGACAAGTTCTACCGTGTGCATACGGGCAACCGCCACGACGTGAAGGGTTTCGGCCTGGGACTGGCTTATGTCAAGAAAATCATTACCGAGCACAAGGGCAGCATCCGTGCCGAGAGTGAACTTGGAGTCGGAACGAAATTTATCATTGCATTACCAACTATTAAATAAACATACTACTATGGACGAGAAACTCCGTATTTTATTGTGCGAAGATGACGAGAATCTTGGCATGCTGTTAAGAGAGTATCTGCAGGCTAAAGGCTATACCGCAGATTTGTGCCCCGACGGGGAGGCCGGTTATAAGGCTTTCTTGAAGAACATGTACGACATGTGCGTATTCGACGTGATGATGCCTAAGAAAGACGGATTCACACTGGCTCAGGAGATTCGCTCGGTGAATGCCGACATACCTATTATATTCCTGACAGCCAAGACGCTGAAGGAAGACGAAATCGAGGCGTTTAAAATCGGTGCCGACGACTATGTCACCAAGCCTTTCATCATGGGCGTGCTGATGTCACGCATTGAGGCCGTGTTCCGCCGTGTCCGCGGCAAGAAGGGCAAGGACTGTACGTTCTACCGCATCGGTAAGTTTACTTTTGACACCCAGAAGCAGATTCTGGCTACACCCGAGAAGGAGACAAGACTCACCACAAAGGAAAGCGAACTGTTGGCTCTTCTCTGCCAGCACGCGAATGAAATTCTCCAACGTGACTACGCACTGAAGACCATCTGGATTGATGACAATTATTTCAACGCCCGCAGCATGGATGTTTACATCACCAAGTTGCGCAAACACCTCAAGGACGACCCTACCATCGAGATTATCAACATCCACGGCAAGGGTTATAAGCTCATTGTCCCTGATGGCGAATAAGGGTCTGAAAACCGAAATATGATTTTTATAATTAATGTGTAAAAGCAAGGGCGGTAAAAAGATTTTACCGCCCTTGTCTTTATTCTCTGTAGACTCTGTCGATGTATCAGTCAACAATCTTTTTGTTGATTACAATGTAAGAAACAAGTCCTGCTACAAGCAAAAGAAGTGTTACGCCATAGATTACGTTATCGTTTACATTGTGGGTGAAAGAGCAACCGATGAGAATTGCTGCAGCAACAAGGATAAGAATCAATCCCAAGTTTTTAAGTAAGCCTTTCATGAGTATATAAATTTTGAATGTTTTTATTTCTTGTCTAAAAGCGTTACAAAGAAACATATAATTCTCCAAGAAGCGAAATAATTTCAACAAAAAAATGCGTCTGGTTCCCTTTTTTTCGATGGTTTGCCGATAAAAGCGTATCAAATATTTGTCATTCAAATATAAAAGTGTAATTTTGCACCCGCATTTTTAACCAAATTAATTATTAAAGTATGAATCAATACGAAACCGTTTTCATTTTGACTCCCGTTTTATCTGACGAACAGATGAAGGAAGCGGTAGAAAAGTTCAGAGGCATCCTCACAGCTGAGGGCGCTGAGATTGTGAACGAGGAAAACTGGGGCTTGAAGAAACTGGCTTATCCAATCCAGAAAAAGACCACCGGTTTCTACCAGTTAATCGAGTTCAATGCACAGCCTACTGTCATTGAGAAACTTGAGATAAACTACCGTCGTGACGAGCGAGTTATCCGTTTCCTGACATTCAAGCAGGACAAGTATGCTGCAGAGTATGCCGCAAAGAGAAGAAGTATCAAATCAACCAAGAAGGAGGACTAATCCATGGCACAGCAAGTACAATCAGAAATCAGATATTTAACACCTCCTACCGTAGATGTTAAGAAGAAGAAATACTGCCGTTTCAAGAAGATCGGTATCAAGTATATTGACTATAAAGATCCTGAATTCTTGAAGAAGTTCCTGAACGAGCAGGGCAAAATCCTTCCGCGTCGCATCACCGGTACTTCATTGAAGTTCCAGCGCCGTGTTGCTCAGGCTGTCAAGCGTGCACGTCACCTGGCATTGCTTCCCTATGTAACTGACATGATGAAATAATAAGGAGGAGATAGAGTATGGAAATTATATTGAAAGAAGACGTAATCAACTTGGGTTATAAGAACGACATCGTAACTGTCAAGAACGGTTATGGCCGTAACTACCTCATCCCTACCGGCAAGGCTATCATCGCATCTCCGGCTGCCAAGAAGATGCTTGCCGAGGAACTGAAGCAGCGCGCTCACAAGCTTGAGAAGATCAAGAAGGACGCAGAAGCTGTTGCAGAAAGCCTCAAGGGTGTTTCTCTCACCATCGCTACAAAGGTTAGTGCTACCGGCACTATCTTCGGTTCTGTGAACAACATTCAGATTGCTGACGAGTTGGCTAAACTCGGCCACAACATCGACCGCAAGATTATCGTTGTAAAAGACAACGTGAAGGAAGTGGGCAAGTATGTAGCCGTTGTGAAGTTGCACAAGGAAGTTTCTGCTGAAATTCCATTCGAAGTGGTAGCTGAAGAGGCATAATTGTAAGTCGTAAAAAAATCATATCACTCTTTTAGAGCTCGAGTCGAAAGATTCGGGCTCTATTTTTTCCCGCACCGGGCAAAAAAAATTATTTTTGCACCAGAAGTCTCTCGCCTCTCCCGGACTATTTCCAAGACCGACAGACAAAACTCTAAATAATACCTTTAAGCACACACACTCTCTACCTATGAAAACATCCTACCGGGTATGCGCACTGAGCGGTGCCACCGCCAACCTACTGCTATTGGGTACAGGCCTCCACGCTCAACCATCCCAGCCTGCTGACAACCGCCTGAACGTTCTCATGCTCATTGCCGATGACATGCGCCCGGAAATGGGCTGCTACGGCATACCCTATGTTCAGACGCCGAATCTGGACCGTCTGGCCGCCACCGGTGTACTCTTCCAGAACGCCTATTGCAACGTGCCCGTGAGCGGTGCCTCCCGTGCGAGCCTGCTCACCGGTGTCTACCCCGACTACCCCGTCCGCTTCACCAGCTATGACTCCTACGCCAGTCGGGAAGCTCCTCGCGCCGTAAGCCTGCCGGGCTGGTTCACACAACACGGCTACCACACGGTATCCAACGGCAAGGTGTTCCACAACATCACCGACCATGCCTACGACTGGAGTGAATACCCCTGGCGCGTCAATCCCGAGGGCTACGGCAGTGATTGGGCGGAGTATAACAAGTGGGAACTCTGGATGAACAAGGAATCGGGGTGTACACTCAATCCCAAGACCATGCGCGGTCCCTTCTGCGAATCGGCCGACGTGCCTGACGATGCTTACGACGACGGGAAAGCCACCGAGCGCACGATTGCCGACCTGGCCCGGCTGGCATCTGGTGAGGAACCTTTCTTCCTGGCCTGCGGCTTCTGGCGCCCACATCTTCCCTTCAATGCGCCAAAGCGTTATTGGGATCTCTACGACCGGCAGCTCATCCCACTGGCCGAGAACCAATACCGCTCCGAAGGGCTGCCCAAGGAGGTGGTTTCCCCCACCGAGATTTTCTCCTATGCCCGCGTAACGGATACCTCTGACGAGGATTTCCAGCGCGAGGCCAAGCACGGATACTATGCCTCCGTCAGTTATGTAGACGCACAGGTGGGACGCATCCTCCACGCGCTCGACAGCCTGGGACTGGCCGATAACACCGTCGTACTTTTCTTCGGAGACCACGGCTGGCAGTTGGGCGAACACTCTTTCTGGGGCAAGCACACACTCATGGAACGCGCCACACACGTGCCACTGCTGGTACGTGCACCGGGCATGAAGCAAGGGCGCACGCTCTCTCCGGTCGAGTTTGTAGACCTGTTCCCTACGCTCTGCGACCTCTGCGGACTACCTCAGCCCGAGAATCAGCTTGACGGAACGAGCTTCGTGCCCATCCTTCGTGACCTGAACCACCGCACGAAGGAGCATGTCTACATCCAGTGGCAGGGAGGTGACGACGTCTCGGATGACGTGTACAATTACGCCATTTGGAAGAAGCCGGACGGCACCGTGCGCGAGATGCTCTTCGACCACCGCCGAGACCCGGAAGAGAACACAAACGCTGCCTCTGAAAGTGCCTACCGGAAGGTCAAGCGCCGACTCACCCGCTTTATCCGGGAGAAACGCGCCGCCCTACGCTCATTTAAATAAAGGACGTTCTTACCGTCCGGAAACGCCGTTCAAACACCATTGAAATGGCATTTCAAGTCATGGTCCAGTCAAGTGACTTGGATCAGTCTGTCCGTACACTCACAACCTCTAATCGGCGTCTCCGTGCCCTTCTCTCGCAGACAGAGACAGACAAAACGCAGTCAGAAGAATGACATATTGACAGAAATCAAGGCGATTTTCTGACAATATGTCATAATTATTCCACTGGCAAGCACTTTGACACTACTCTTCCAGAAAATCAAAAAAACAACAAACACAAAAAGAAGGAGGACCAAAGAAATGAACTTCAACAAATTTACACTTAAAGCACAGGAGACCGTGCAGCAAGCCGTCGAACTGGCCCGCCAGAGCGGCCGGCAAGCCATCGAGCCGGAACACCTGCTTAAGAGCATCATCACCAATGGAGAGAACGTCGTGAACTTCATCTTCCAGAAGGCAGGCATCAACACCCGCACACTCACACAGGCACTCGACCGACAACTGCAGTCACTGCCTAAGGTCGAAGGTGGAGAACCCTACCTCAGTCGCGACACGAGCGCCGTCCTCGACAAGGCCATGAACCTCTTAGGGGAACAGCAAGACCAATATGTGAGCATCGAGACACTGCTATTAGCACTACTCCAAACACCCTGCACGGCAGCAAACCTCCTGAAGGATGCCGGACTGACAGAGAAAGACCTGCGGGCAGCCATCGCCGAACTGCGCGGCGGAAGTCGCGTCACCTCACAGACCAGCGAAGAAAGTTATCAGAGCCTGGAGAAATATGCCGTCAACCTCAACGAAGCCGCACGCAGCGGTAAGCTTGACCCCGTCATAGGGCGTGATGAAGAAATACGCCGCGTACTCCAGATACTAAGCCGACGCACCAAGAACAACCCTATCCTCATCGGCGAACCCGGTACCGGTAAGACAGCCATCGTCGAAGGACTGGCTCACCGCATCCTGCGTGGAGACGTGCCTGAGAACCTGAAGAACAAGCAGGTCTACTCGCTCGACATGGGCGCACTCGTAGCCGGAGCCAAGTACAAGGGCGAATTTGAGGAACGACTGAAAGCCGTCATCAACGAAGTGAAGAAGGCCGAAGGCAACATCATCCTCTTCATCGACGAGATACACACCCTCGTGGGAGCCGGCAAAAGCGAAGGAGCCATGGATGCAGCCAACATACTCAAACCGGCATTGGCACGTGGCGAACTGCGCAGCATCGGAGCAACCACCCTGGACGAATACCAGAAATACTTCGAAAAGGACAAAGCCCTCGAACGACGTTTCCAGACGGTCATGGTGGGCGAGCCTGACGTGGCCAGCACCGTCTCCATCCTGCGTGGCCTCAAGGAACGATACGAGAACCACCACCACGTGCGCATCAAGGACGATGCCATCATAGCCGCCGTCGAACTGAGCAACCGCTACATCACCGACCGTTTCCTGCCCGACAAGGCCATAGACCTCATGGACGAGGCAGCAGCCAAGCTGCGTATGGAAGTCGACAGCGTGCCTGAGGAACTCGACGAGACAAGCCGTAAAATCAAACAGCTTGAAATTGAACGAGAAGCCATCAAGCGCGAAGACAACCCCGACAAGCTCGCCCACATCGAACAGGAACTCTCCGAACTCAAGGAGCAGGAGAACTCACTCAAAGCCAAATGGCAAAACGAGAAAAGCATTGCCGGACGCATTCAGCAGGACAAAGCCGAGATCGAGAATCTCAAATTCGAAGCCGAACGAGCCGAACGGGAAGGCAATTACGGACGCGTGGCCGAGATACGCTACGGCAAACTCCAGGAACTGGCACGTGACATCGAACAGGCACAGCGCCAGCTGCACGAGCTGCAGGCTAACGGAGCCATGATCAAAGAAGAAGTGGACAGCGACGACATCGCCGAGGTGGTATCACGCTGGACAGGCATACCTGTCAGCAAGATGCTACAAAGCGAACGTGACAAGCTCCTGCACCTCGAAGACGAACTGCATCGACGTGTCATCGGACAGGACAAAGCCATCCGGGCCGTCAGCGACGCCGTCCGGCGAAGCAGGGCCGGACTGCAAGACCCCAAACGGCCTATCGGTTCCTTCCTCTTCCTGGGCACCACCGGCGTGGGCAAGACCGAGCTGGCCAAGGCACTGGCAGAGTTCCTCTTCGACGACGAGACCATGATGACCCGTATAGACATGTCCGAATACCAGGAGAAGTATAGCGTCTCCCGACTCATCGGAGCACCTCCGGGATACGTGGGCTACGACGAGGGCGGACAGCTCACCGAAGCCGTTCGGCGTAAACCCTACTCCGTCGTGCTCTTCGATGAAATCGAGAAAGCGCACCCCGACGTCTTCAACATCCTCCTGCAGGTACTCGATGATGGCAGGCTTACCGACAACAAGGGACGAACCGTCAACTTCAAGAACACCATCATCATCATGACCTCCAACATCGGAAGCCAACTCCTACAGGAAGAAATCGTCCGGAGTCACGACGGAAGGCTCACTGCCAACCAAGTGGAAAACCTGCAGAAGCAGCTGCTCAACATGCTGAAAGCTACCGTACGGCCTGAGTTCCTCAACCGTATCGACGAGACCATCATGTTCCTCCCGCTCACCAACAGCGACATCCGACAAATCGTGAGCCTGCAGATAGACGGCGTAAAGCGTATGCTGAAAGACAGCGGCATCACCCTGGAAGTCGACGACCAGGCCATCGCGCTCCTCGCTCAGGCAGGATTCGACCCCGAATTTGGTGCACGACCCGTCAAGCGGGCCATACAGAGCCAACTGCTCAACACCCTTTCACGCCGACTCCTCGAAGGAAGCCTCAGCCACGACCATCCCATTCATGTGGGAGCCGAAGGCGGAGAACTCACCTTCAAGTGAGAAGCAACACCCGACAAGAGGAACCGAGCTGCGCTCGATGCATCAGCGATACTTTCCCCATCAAGGACCTGAAGACTTGCTCGCCTTCAGGTCCTTCTTTTATCCCCGGGAAAGTAAAATAATCTGACAATTTATAGACTTTTCTGCTTTGACGCGATCAATATTGTTTTTCGGCCTTGCCATTTATATGATTTGGCAAGGTCGAATCATATAAATGACACAGTCAAATCATACATTAGACAAGACCAAAGTTACGCTTCGTATCAAGTGCCGCTACATGCATGTATAGTTGGGGGAAGACCGTTTTTTCGGATATTTGGCTGGAAAGGTAAAATATCTTTACTTCCAACAATTGGATCCCGCGTGATGTCTCAGTACAATAAGCGTTGGCCCTGGCCGTATTTTTTCGTTCTTACACAACGACATATATATTTTTTTCATACCTTTGTCGACAAGCAAGCCCCAAGTTACAGGACCTGCCCCATGAAAAAACAACACCAAAGACCTCCCGAGAAAGGGAGGACGCACTTAACAAAACCGACTTGACACACCCAAAACTCCCAGCCCAAGAGTCTTCCATGCGCAGATTAGCCCAACTCGTCCTGACACTTATCTTTCTCATGCTGGCATGCAGTGCCTGTATGGACTACCTCCGCACGAAGACCCCTCGGTACCAGGTGCTGCTCATGTTCAACACCGACGAGAATGACCCCGCCTACCAACTGTGGGCCAAAAAGATAAGTCGCGAACTCGACCGACAGGGCATCCGGGCCGAACTCCACACCTACTACGGACACATGGGCTACACCTATGAGGTGGTCCAGAAAGAACTCATGACCAATTATGTGCACCAGCTCGACCGACAGGGCAAACGACCTGATCTTATTCTCGCCTGCGGAGACTTCATGCACTGGCAACTCGAGATAAACCCCGACCCGCTCGTGTGCTCCATCCCCGCCGTCTGCTACGACCTCAAGAACGACACCTTCCTGCCACGCATGAAAGAAGACCTAAAACGTTGGGGGTGCAATCGGCAACATTTAGTCAAGATACACGACACACTCATGCTCCAAAAAAGTCTCGACTTTGCAGCCTTCCTCGAAGAACTGCGAACCATCGAAGACACCACTATCACCAGCAAACCCATCAAGCGGTTCATCACCCTGCTCGACCGCTACGCCATCTGGATAGACACCATCATCACTGCCGACCTCTGCCGACAGATGGACCTCCTCGACACCACCCGCTACGCCAGCATGATAGACCGTTACATAGAAAACGAGCCCTCCATGCGCAAAAACGCCGAAGGCATCATACAGTTTGCCATCAACACCATTAAAGACCCCGGCCGCAACGCAGACATCCAGTTCCAGCCACTCATGTGGCGATTCAGCCGGCAACGCTCCACCCTACGCTACATACAGGTCAAGCACGATGAGTCTACGCTCACCATGAACTACACATCGGGTGTAGGTGACTACTACACTATGACGGCCGAAGGATTCCTCACTAATCCCCACTGCGTGGGCGGACACTTCACCTCGGCCGACACACTCATACGCGACGCCGTCACAGCCGGCAGGCGCATACTTCGGGGAGAACGCCCCGAAGACATTGCCCCGCAGACACACACACCCGGCTACCACGTCAATTGGGACGTCCTGAGAAAACTCGGCCTCCGCGTAAGCCAAATGCCCCCGGAAGTACATCTCTACAACACCACCCTGCGCGACCGCAACCCCCGACTCGCCACCATCCTCCTCGTCATCATCGGCACACTTTCCCTGCTCGCCTTCTGCATCTCTACCTACTTCACCCTGCGCCACCTCAACAGTCTGAAACGCAGCCGCATGGAAAAATACGCCCTGGCACAAAAAACCATCGAGACAGAACAAATGCTCGAACTCGCCATCAAGACCTACGACGCCACCCTGTGGGACGAAGCAAACATCATGCACATTCAGGACACCTTGAAGCCTACCGACGAATGGCGCGAACCGCTCCAGACCTTCCTGACAGAAGAAGAGCCCGGCCGATACATCCTGCGCTTCCAGGCTATGGACCGGCAGCAGGAAACTCACTGGTACGAACTGCGTATGCTTGTATATAAGAAGAAGAAGAAGAAGAAGAAGAAGAGCGAAGAGGCCGAAGAAGAAGAGACAGAGACACTGCGCAATGGGTTTGCCTTGAACATCGACAAAATCGTCAATGCCGAACAAGAAGCACGCGAGGCACATCGAATCATGATAGAAGCCCGCACACGCGAAGGATTCATCTCGGCCATGAACCACGAGATACGCACACCGCTCCACATCCTCACCGGATTTGCCATGGAGTTGGCACGACCCGGCATCACCTATGGCGAAGAGGAGCTCCGGACCATCAACGAAGTCATCAGCGAAAACACCGCACGACTGAAGAAAATCATCAACGACATCCTCCTGGTGACATTCATGAACAACGTCAACATCACCGCACGACGCAAGCCCTGTACCTTGAAAAGCCTCCTCGTGCCAACGCGCTGGGAAGACGGTATGGCCATAGCTGACCGGCAAGGGAATCCCGTGTACATACAGCCAGGCGGAGATGACATCACCATGAACGTAGACCCCACTATGGTGACCACCGTCATGGACAACCTCATACACAACGCAGCCGGATTCTCCCAACCTGGAGATCCCATCAATGTCAGCTGGAAAACACAGCCCGATGGCAGCGTGTCCATCAGCGTGCAAGACCGCGGCATAGGCATCAAAGACGAGCATCGTACACTCATCTTCGAACGCTTTTTCAAAGTAGACAGTTTCCACCCTGGGTGTGGACTCGGACTCTACATCTGCCACACCTACATGCAACTTCTGGGAGGTACCATCACGCTGGAAAGCACACCCGGCAAAGGGTCTACATTCACCCTAACCTTCAAGCCATGAAAATCCGAAGCCTACTCCTCATACTCAGCGCACTTGCCACCACACTTCTCATACTCAGCGCCTGTCGCAAGCAGTCTGCCGACCGGGAGACCAAGAACATCCTCATCATCCAGGATATGGACTTCCGAGAACAGGCATCAGCTATCATACACGAAGCCTTCGAGAAAGAATTTGGCGGACATTCACGCTACAACATCACCTACGCCCGTGGCGGACGAGCACCCTTCGATAGAGTAAACATCAAGGTGCCCTTCCTCAGCCAGTCCACACGCATCCTCGAGAGCCTCGTACAAATACAGCAGAAACCCGACCTCATCATCCTCCTGGGCGACATCATGGCACACTCGGGAGCCTCCTGCGACCACCCCTGGATGAGAGAAGTGCCCGTGCTTTGCCTCGACGTCATCTACCCCGAATGGGAAGGAAGACTGGCCGCACACAAGAACTTCGTCGTCATGCAGGCCAAACCCGAGCCCAAGAAAAACATAGACTTCATACGCGACATGGGAGGACCGCCCTGGATAGTCACCGTTCTGGACAGCACCTACACCGACGACAAACTGCGCCAGTCCATCCTCGAACAAATGGGCAACGACAAGGAACACTACATCACCAACCTCAACTACGAGACCTACAAATGGGCTATCAGCTACCAGTTTCGTGACCAGCGAAGCACCATCATACCCCTTAACCTCGAGTACACTGAATTTAACGGAATCGACACCATACACAATGCGCGCTTCCAACTGCCTGGCATGCTGCGTATCGTCAACAACCACCTCACCTTCCTGCGACTCAAAGACGACGTCTTCATAGACCGCGCATTAGGATATAACATCGGGGCTTACTACTCCCAGACACCCAAATACTTCAACGTCGAGTACCTGAGCTCGCTCAACAGTTGTATCGGCGGATATATGACCCCCTGGCCCGAAGTGGCCAAGCAGGCACACCCCCTCATAGACCGGCTGCTCGACGGAGAAAACCCCGCCGACATACCCTGGCAAACCCTTCAGAAAGACTACTGGATGGACTGGCGCATATCCAAATCCATACACCCCTACGCTGAAGACTTTCCCTCATACGTCAAGTTCGTCAACCTTCCCTGGGAAAAACAAAGCAGGCTCCACGACTGGATATACAACCACTGGCTCCTTCTGCTCATCGTCCTGCTCACACTTTTCATCGTCATTACGCCATTTGCCATGTACTTCAGAAGCCGGCGAATCCACCGCGCGCTCCTCGCCGAAAGCCTGAAAGCCGACAAGAACAGATACTACATCGAAAAAATCATGGCAGCCTCCAACTCCTACATCTGGGAAATGACACCTCAGAAGGAATTCAACATCGGCAGCGAACTTGCCAAGATGGTAGGCACGGAAAAGCTCCATATACCGCTTGAAAACATGCTTTCCTACATCACAGAAGGACGCGAAGAATTCCGACAGGCATTCAATGAAACCGAATGTGGGAGCACCTCCGTTGACTTCGTTGCCGACATGCCAAACATAGGCACACACGCCTACATCACCTACATCAACCGCACCCGAAACCAGGACGGGACCTTGCACTGCAACGGATTCACCGTCCTCAACGACGAGGCACACGAAGCCACTAAATTGCGCCGGAAAGCTTTCCTTCTCTCGGAAGAAGCATACACCAAAGAAAGCTTTTTGGCAGCCATGAGCCACGAAATACGCAACCCGCTGAACGCCATCATCGGATTTGCCGACATACTCTCCACCCAGCACAACATGCTCACCGAAGAAGAACGCACTGCCTACGGTGACTACCTCAACGAAAGCATGACACAACTGCTCGAACTTCTCGACACCATCATGAGCGACACCAACGTGAAAGGTCAGGACCTCACCCTCAAGCTCTCTCGATACAACATGATCGAAATCATGGACTTCATCTTCCATACACACAAAGTCATCGTGCCAGGCAACCTCAAGTTCAACTACAAACGTGGACCACAGACCACCATACTCGCCAACCGCACTGCCATCCTCCAGATAGTCAGTAACCTCATGAACAATGCCATCAAATTCACTCGGCAGGGAAGCATCACACTCGGCTGGGAAACCGTCAACGGAGAGGCAGGAGACATGACCGAAATCTACGTCGAAGATACCGGCATAGGCATCTCCCCGGAAGACCAACAACACATCTTCACCAAGCACTACAAAACCGACAACCACACCGTCGGAGCTGGTATCGGTCTCACTCTCTGCATCAACCTCGCCAAAAGCATGGACGCCACCATCGGCTTAATAAGCACGCCCAACAAAGGATCGCGCTTCCACCTGAGGCTCAAACAAATCAACTAAGAACACAAACACCATGGAAAAGAAACCGCTCATACTCGCCGTTGACGACATACCCGTAAACCGTATGCTCATCTCCTCACAACTGCGATTTACCGGCTACGATATCATCACCGCCGCCTCCGGACCGGAAGCCTTAGAAATCATTCGTACCAACCGCCCCGACATCGTCCTGCTCGATATCATGATGCCAGGAATGGACGGCATAGAAGTGCTTGAAGCCATCAGGCAAGCCCCCGAGACAAACGACCTCCCCGTCCTCATGCTCACCTCTCTCTCCGAGAAGGAGTTCCAAGACAAAGCCCTCCAAAAAGGAGCGAACGGCTACCTCACCAAACCACTCGTCAGAGCCAGACTCGTTCAGACACTGGAGGAAATACTCAACAAATAACACCGACACCGGAACGCGCCGGTCTCCGAACAAACTCACTCATTCCCCACACAACTCATGAGGACAGAACTGGAACTCGTCAACATCTGCGTACTCAACGTAGGATACACCGTGACACACCAGAGATTCGGAGGACGTGACCTCTCCTCACCCTTCGCCCGCCTCTACTATCTCAAGGCCGGGCACGCCATGATACACCTGCCCGACCTGCACATAGAAGCCAAGCCCGGATTCATGTACCTCATCCCGCCCTTCGTCCCTCACAGCTACCTCTGCGAAGCCGGGTGCGAATTCTACTATATGTTCGTCTACGAACGCTACGGCGAACAGACCGACATCTTTGACATCTATCATTTCCCTTACGAAGTGCAGGCCAACCATGCCACCGACCTCCTCTTCGAAAACTACTGTAACTTCTACCCCGAACTCAACTTTCCCTACCAGAGCGAAGAAGACTTCTATACCCACCCCACCTACCTAGACTACGTTGCCAGATACGCCCAGATGAACCGCTTCGAGAAAATGCAACTGCAGGGATTCGTTTGGATTGTAGCCTCCTTCTTCATGAAACACGCCCAGAAACGATTGGACCGTGTAGACGAAAGACTGCTCATGACCATGCAATACATCAAAGCAAACATACAACACGAAATCAGTCTGGACCACTTGGCTGACATAGCCTGCACTACCAAGTCACACCTCGGACGGCTCTTCCGCGAAAAGTTGGGCACCACACCCCTCCAATATACTATCCGCACACGCATCAAGTGTGCCCAAAGACTGCTCATGACAACCCATTACAGCATCGCCTACATCGCCTCTCAGGTAGGCTACGACGATGTATCCTACTTCATCCGAGTCTTTAAGCGAACCATCGGATTCACACCCCAGGACTACCGGAACAAAATGAAATATTAGTAGCACTTTCACAAGCGATAGTAGGACGATCCGCGCAAAAACAGCCCATTTACCCTATATTATATAGGATAAATTCGCTTATCCAGCTCAACTCCGTAACTTTGCGCCCATGTAAAAAACATTGGAAACAAATAATACGGAAACCATGATAAAAGAATTTCCCCGGACAGCCATCATGACGGCAAGTCGTGACATCAGCTACACACAACTGCTTGACTACATAAACCTCTTCGCTCTGCAGAACCCACAAGAAGCAGGCAACAAAACCGTCATCTTTGCTGAAAACCGGGAAGGATGGATATTCGCCTTCTTCTCCGTATGGCAGAACAAGGGACTGCCCGTACCGGTAGATGCCTCTGCCACCGTAGCCGACCTCAAATATATCCTCTGCGACTGTCACCCCACCAGTATCTGGACCTCTAAAGAAAAGGAGGAAACAGCCCGGCAGGCAGTCCGGGACAGCGGACTGGATATCAGCATCCTGCTCATCGACGACTACGAACAGGCCACTTGCCTCTCCAAAAGGGAAAACACACCGGAACCCAACCGCTTCACCTACGAGAACCACGAACCCGCTGTCATCATCTATACCTCCGGAACAACCGGATCGCCCAAAGGAGTAGTCCTCTCCTACGCCAACATCTACGCCAACATGTATAGCGTAGTGGAAGAAGTACCTATCTTTAACGAACAGCGACGCACACTTATTCTCCTCCCCCTGCACCACGTCCTTCCGCTGGTCGGAACCGTCGTACTGCCCATCATCACGGGGGGCGGCGTTGCCATTTGCCCAAGCATGGCCGGACCGGACATCATGCAGACCCTGTGCCGTGGGAAGATTGCCATCTTCATCGGCGTTCCACGCCTGTGGCAGACACTCTACACCGCCATCAAAAAGAAAATCGACGCAAGGCTCCTCACGCGTGCACTATTCTCCCTGTGTGCATGGGCCAAAAGCCCCACACTCTCGCGAATCATCTTCAGTTCCGTACACAAGAAACTGGGCGGACACATCGCATACATGGTGAGCGGAGGAGCTGCACTGGACCGCGAAATCGGTGAAGGACTCCGCACCCTCGGTCTGAAGATGCTTGAGGGATACGGCATGACCGAAACAGCACCCATCATCTCATTCACCCGTCCGGGCGACATCATCCCGGGATGCGTCGGACGACCCATGTCGACCGTACACGTCAAAATCGTCGACGGAGAAATCTGCGTGAAAGGTCCTAATGTCATGCTGGGCTACTACAACCGACCGGAAGAAACGGCACAAGTCATTGACAAGGACGGATACGTACACACCGGTGACCTGGGCTTCATCGACGAGATAGGACGCATACACATCACCGGACGCTCCAAAGAAATCATCGTTCTCTCCAATGGCAAGAATGTGCAGCCCAATGAAATAGAATACAAACTCGAGAAGTACGCTGACAAAATCAAGGAATGTGCCGTGACACAGGACGGAGACCTGCTGAAAGCCATCATCGTGCTGCAAGAGAGCTGGGCGACAGGACACAGCGACCAGGAAATAGAAGACGCCCTGAAACGACAGGTCATCGAGCCCTACAACCGCAGCGTGACCAACTACAAGAAAATCATGAGCATCCTCGTCTACCACGGCGAACTGCCACGCACCAAGCTCGACAAACTCCAACGATTCAAACTCAAGGACATCATCGCACAAGGTGGCAAGGACAAAACCGAGAAGCAACAGGACACGACCGCAGAAATCAACCTGCCGGAATATCACATCCTGCGCAAATACATCGAGACCGAAAAGCGAACCTCTGTCAGGCCGGACGACCACCTGGAGACAGACCTTGCCTTCGACTCGCTGGACAACGTAAGCCTTCAGGGATTCATCGAACATACATTCGGCATCAGCATCAAGGCCAACACCTTCGCCTCATTCCGCAGCGTCAGAGAAATTGCTGAACACATCGCACAATACAAGACACGCACGGAAATCGAAGATACAAACTGGAAGCACATCATTGCCAAAGACTCCTCCACCCTCGTACTGCCCTCCACATCGGCATGCTTCATTCCTTTTGCCTCCCTGTTCAAGACATTCCTGCGACTGAACAACCGGCTCAAGGTATTGGGCAAGGAGAACATCCCGACAAGCGGTCAATTCATCCTCGCCCCCAACCACCAGTGCTTCCTCGACGGGCCCATCTGTATCGCCGGCCTGGACAACGACACACTCAGGAACTGCTACTTCTACGCCACGGAAGAACACGTTCAACACCCCATCCTGAAATACCTGGCACAGCACAACAACATCATCCTCATGGAGCAGCATAACCTCAAGAACTCCATCCTGAAACTGGCCGAAGTAATCAAACAGGGCAAGAACATTGTCATCTTCCCAGAAGGGACACGCACCAAAGACGGCAACCTCGCTGCTTTCAAGAAGACATTCGCCATCCTCAGCAAAGAACTGCAAGTGCCCATCCTGCCCGTCCGCATCACAGGTGCCTTTGAAGCCATGCCACGCGGCAAGCACCTGCCCAATCGGCACCCTATCAGTGTAGAATACCTGCCCATGATTCATCCTACTCAGAAGGAAAGCTACCAAGAACTCTCGGAACGCGTACGCGAATCTATCCTGAACTAAGAAGCAACACTCTATCTATATACACACACAAGCCATGTCAAGCATTACGGAAAAAGGTAACACCTGGACACACCTCGTCGGCGTTGTCTTCGCCCTGTCGTCCATCTGGATGGTATGGCCGGCCTGCCGCATCAGTTGGCAAATGGCCATGGGCGTCCTCTTCTTCATCGTGGGCATGTTTCTCATGTTCCTTTCCAGCACCATCTACCATTGGTTGCCGGAAGGACGAGCCAAACGCATCCTGCGCAAGTGCGACCACATCAGCATCTACGTCATGATAGTCTGCTCCTACACCCCGCTCTGCATAGGTGTCGTCGGGGGCTGGACGGGATGGACACTCTTCGCCATCCTGTGGCTCACAGCCCTGATAGGCTCGTGCTTCAAAATCTTCATCATCGGCAAGCACCCACGCCTCTCGCTGGGCATCTACCTGACAATGGGCTGGAGTGGACTGCTCATCATCGACGAGGTCTTCGCCAAACTCTCGGTCATCTCCATGGCCTGTATCTTGGCCGAAGGACTGTTCTACACCCTCGGGACCTACTTCTATTCGAACGACAGCAAGGAAAACTTCCACATGATTTGGCACATCTTTGTCCTGCTGGGTGCCATTGCACACTGGAGCGCCGTCCTCTTCATCCTCATCTGACAATCATAAGAGACGAGCTCGCGCAACATATAATAAAAGGTGTGCTCGTGCGAGAACAATAAAGGAACGGCCGCGTCGCACGGTGGAAAAGTCATCATGCACTGGTTAACAGCTCTGTCGCACGGCGGAAAAGTCATCATGCACCGGTTAACGGAACTTTCGCACGGCGGAAAAACCTCCATGCACCGGTTAACGGAACTTTCGCACGACGGAAAAACCTCCATGCACCGGTTAACGGAACTTTCGCACGACGGAAAAACCTCCATGCACCGGTTAACGGAACTTTCGCACGACGGAAAAGTCGTCATGCACCGATTAACGGAACTTTCGCACGGCGGAAAAGTCATCATGCACCGGTTAATGGCTCTGTCGCACGATGGAAAAGTCGTCATGCACCGATTGGGAGGGGTAAAATGAAAATTATACCGTCCCTTGCTTTGTCCTCCCCTTGTTTTCCACTATCTTCGCGCGGTAAAACCACACATGAAGAAGTACATCACCTCCATATTATTCATTTGGCTGACCCTCATCAACGCCCCGTGCATGCACTCGGCGAATGACAGCATACGCATCAGTCTGCTGACATGCGAAGCCGGAGGCGAGATTTATAGCCTCTTCGGCCATACCGCCCTGCGCGTGACCTGTCCGGAAAGGCGTGTAGACTATGTCTTCAACTATGGAGTCTTCAGTTTTGAAAGCCGCAACTTCATGCTACGCTTTGCACTCGGAAGAACAGACTACATGCTTGGCATCATGAAGTACAATGACTTTGCCGAGAGTTACACCGAATACGGCAGAGATGTCTTTGAACAGGAACTGAACCTCACCGGAGAAGAGAAATGGAAACTCTTCGAACGACTGATGAGAAACGCACAGAAAGAGAATCGCGTCTACAGATACAACTTCTTTTTCGACAACTGTTCCACACGGCCAAGAGACCAGATTGAGCATATCTTGAAAGGACGGTTGCACTATGCAGAGAACATGAACGAATACGTTCTGCGGGAAGGGAACCATCCCGAGACCTTCCGCGACATGATACATCTTTATGCCCAAGAAAGTCCGTGGTACAACTTAGGTATGGATCTATGCCTGGGAAGTCCGGCCGACCGCCCCATGACGCGACGTGAGAAGATGTTCACCCCGTTCTACCTGCGAGACTGCCTGGCCGAAGCGACCTTCACCGACAGCCACAACGACCGGAAGCCGGTGGTCAAAGCCGATGGCTGGGTGGTCCGGACGAAGCTACAGGACTATCGCAGCAAGTTGCCTTCACCCACCCTTGCCTGCTGGATGCTATGCCTGCTGACACTCGTGCTCTCTATCTGCGAGTGGAGAAAGAAACGGCTGTATTGGGGAGCGGACATCGTCCTCTTTGGGGCAGCAGGATTGGGCGGCTGCATACTCTTCATTCTGAACTTCTTCTCGGAACACCCGTGCGTAAGCGGGAACTACAACCTGCTGGCACTCCACCCCCTGCACCTGTTGGCTCTGCCCTACATCATCCACACGGCCAGGAAACACACACGCAACTATTATCTCATCGCCAACGGCGTTGTTTTAACGTTATTTATATTATTCCTCCGGGTCATTCCGCAAGTTTTCAACCCGGTAATCTTACCTTTGTCACTCACCTTGCTGATTCGCTGCGCCATACACAGCGTCATAGCGCAAAGACAACTCCATAGACCATCATGAAGAAACGCCTACTTACCTCCGTATTCGCCCTGACATTTGCCGGCTTGCAGATGCAGGCACAGACCACCCCCAAACTGGTTGTAACACTCACCATCGACCAGCTGCGCGCGGACTATATGGAGAACTTCTCCGCGCTCTACGGAGAGAAAGGTTTTAAAAGGCTTCTGCGTGACGGCAAAGCATACACAAACGCTACCTTCCCCTTTTCGGACATAGACCGTTCATCGGCCATTGCCGCCATACACACCGGCGTACCGCCTTATCTGAACGGAATCATAGCCAACTCCTGGCTTGACATCACCTCCCTACGCCCCATGGAAAGCGTTGACGACAGCCGTTTCAAAGGCAGCAACACCAACGAGGGATGCTCGCCCGAGAACATGCTGACATCTACCATGGCTGACGAACTCAAAATCAGCACCCGTGGAGCCTCATTCGTCTATGCCATAGCACCCTACAAGGACGCAGCCATCTTAGGTGCCGGCCACGCAGCCAACGGAGCCTTCTGGATGAACGAAGAAACCGGGAAATGGTGTAGCACGACCTACTACAAGGAATTCCCGCTGTGGCTGAACCAGTTTAATGAGCGCAAAGGACTGGACTTCAGAATCAAAGACATCACCTGGACACCGGCTCGTGAAATCAGCGAATACAGATACCTTCCCGAATGGCGTTCGGATGCCTTCAAGTATAAATTTGACGGTGACAAGCTGAACAAGTACCGTCATCTGCTGACCAGTCCCTATGCCAACGAAGAAGTGAATCTGCTGGCGGAAGAACTGCTCGAGAAATCGGACGTCGGCAAAGACGACATCACCGACTTCCTGTCGCTGACCTACTACGCCGGCAACTACAGACACCGCTCGGCAGAAGACTGCGCCATGGAGATACAGGACGCTTACGTGCGTCTTGATAACAGCATTGCCTACCTGATAGAACTGCTCGACCGCAAGATAGGCCTGAAAAATGTCTTGCTATGCATCGCCTCAACAGGCTACTCCGAGCTGCCTTCACCCGACAACGGAGCCTATAACATTCCGGGCGGAGAGTTCCACATGAACCGCTGTTCGACCCTGCTGAATATGTACCTCATGGCCACCTACGGGCAAGGACAATATGTAGAGGGAGTCTACGGACAACAGATCTATCTCAACCACAAACTCATCGAAGAAAAGCAGTTGAGCCTGACAGAGATACAGGAGAAATCGGCCGATTTCCTCAGCCAGTTCTCCGGCGTATGCGAAGTCTACTCCTCACACCGCCTGCTACTGGGCTCCTGGTCACCCGAAGTGAACCTGCACCGTAACAGCTACCACCGCAAGCACTCGGGAGACCTCACCATTGAGGTGCTTCCAGGATGGACCATCATCAGGGAGAACAATGTCGACAACAGAACCCAAAGATATTCCTACTCACCTGCCCCGGTATTCATTTTCGGAGCCGGAACGCCGGCTGAGGTGGTCAGGACTCCTGTCAACATCTGTCGCCTGGCACCCACAATCTGCGGGATATTGCGCATTAGAGCCCCGAATGCCTGCAAAGAGCAAGCAATTTATTAAGTTTGTTTCCTTAAATGATTTATTTAGTGTAAATTTGCACACTCTGTGGACCAGAAGAACCTGGTTTCACAGGCATACCTTTTTATTACTAACCTCGCAAACAAAAACAGATATACTATATGGATTTTATAAAGCTTATCGGTTCAATCTTTGGCAACAAAGCCACCCGAGACATGAAGGAAATCTCTCCCTGGGTAGACAAGATCAAGGCCGAATATCCGAAAATAGCCAAGTTAAGCAACGATGAACTACGTGCCAAGACAGTAGAACTGAAGGACTACATACGCAGTCAGGCAGCAGAGAAAAATGCCAAAATTGCAGAGCTGAAGGCAAGCATCGAGCAGACTGAACTGGAAGAACGTGAACAAATCTTCAACCAGATAGACAAATTAGAGAAAGAAGTGCTCGACATCTATGAGAAGGCTCTGGACGAAGTACTTCCTATGGCATTCTCTATCGTCAAGGATACCGCAAGACGATTCACCGAGAACGAAGAAATTGTTGTTACAGCGACAGACTTTGACCGGCAGCTGGCTGTCAGCCACGACTTCGTACGCATCGAAGGAGATAATGCCGTCTACCTGAACCACTGGGTTGCAGGCGGAAACGAGCTGACCTGGAACATGATTCACTACGATGTGCAGCTCTTCGGTGGCGTCGTACTGCACAAAGGCAAGATTGCCGAGATGGCAACCGGTGAAGGTAAGACCCTGGTGGCAACCCTCCCGGTATTCCTCAACGCCCTGACCGGTAATGGTGTCCACGTCGTAACAGTGAATGACTATCTGGCAAAGCGCGACTCGGAATGGATGGGTCCGCTCTACATGTTCCACGGATTGAGCGTGGACTGTATCGACAAGCACCAGCCCAACAGCGACGCACGACGTAAGGCATACAATGCCGACATCACCTTTGGTACAAACAACGAATTTGGCTTTGACTACCTGCGCGACAACATGGCCATCAGTCCTAAAGACTTGGTACAGCGCAAGCACAACTATGCCATCGTGGACGAAGTCGACTCTGTGTTGATTGACGACGCACGTACCCCATTGATTATTTCAGGTCCTGTACCCAAAGGCGAAGACCAACTGTTCGACCAACTGCTACCATACGTACAGGTATTGGTGGAAGAGCAGAAGAAGATTGCAACCAAATACCTGTCTGAGGCCAAACGCCTGATTAACGAAGGAACGGAAAAGAACGACAAGAAAATCCTGGAAGAAGGCTTCCTCGCACTATACCGCAGCCATAAATGTCTGCCCAAGAACAAGGCACTCATTAAATACCTCTCAGAAGAAGGTATCAAGGCCGGTATGCTCAAGACAGAAGAAATCTACATGGAGCAGAACAACAAGCGCATGCACGAAGTAACAGACCCCCTGTACTTTGTCATTGACGAGAAACTGAACAGCGTAGACCTTACCGACAAGGGTATAGACCTGATTAGTGCCCGGGTGAACGACTCCGCCTTCTTCGTACTTCCGGACATTGCAGCCCAACTTGCAGAACTGGAAAATGACAATGCGCTGAACGACGAGGAGCGTCTGTCCAAAAAAGATGCCCTGATTACAGACTACTCCATCAAGTCAGAACGTGTACACACGATACATCAGTTGCTGAAAGCATACACCATGTTCGAGAAAGATACGGACTACGTTATCATTGACGGACAGGTAAAGATTGTCGACGAGCAGACAGGACGTATCATGGAAGGAAGACGCTGGAGCGACGGTCTGCATCAGGCTGTTGAAGCAAAGGAAGGCGTGAAGATTGAAGCGGCCACACAGACATTCGCAACCATCACCCTGCAGAACTACTTCCGTATGTATCACAAGCTATCCGGTATGACCGGTACGGCAGAAACCGAGGCAGGCGAGTTCTGGGATATTTACAAACTGGATGTCGTTGTCATCCCGACCAATCGGCCTATTGCACGAAACGACATGAATGACCGTATCTATAAGACCAACCGAGAGAAGTATAACGCGGTCATCGAAGAAATTGAGAAGATGCGCAACAGCGGCCGACCGGTACTCGTCGGTACGACCTCCGTCGAGATATCCGAACTCCTGAAGCGTATGCTCGATATGCGCAAGATTCCTTGTCAGGTGTTGAATGCCAAGTTGCACCAGAAAGAAGCCGACATCGTGGCACAAGCCGGTAGAAGCAACCTCGGTAAAGTCATGATTAAAGACGAGGACGGCAACGCACACGAAGAAGAACGCATGCTGGGTACCGTCACCATTGCCACAAACATGGCAGGTCGTGGTACTGATATCAAGTTGACACCCGAAGTGAAAGCAGCCGGCGGTCTGGCCATCATCGGTACAGAACGTCACGAGAGCCGACGCGTAGACAGACAGTTGCGTGGACGTTCAGGACGTCAGGGAGACCCGGGTTCTTCTGTATTCTACGTATCACTCGAAGACAAACTGATGCGACTCTTTGCCAGCGACCGCATCGCATCTGTCATGGACAAGATGGGATTCGAAGAAGGCGAGATGATTGAGCACAAATGGATTTCAAGTTCTATCGAACGCGCCCAGAAGAAAGTTGAAGAGAACAACTTCGGTATCCGCAAGCGCTTGCTGGAATACGATGACGTCATGAACAAGCAACGTACGGTCATCTACGACAAGCGTCGCCACGCCTTGATTGGCGAACGCATTGGCATGGACATTGTGAACATGATATGGGAACGCAGTGCCAAGGCAACGGAAGCACCGGACTATGAGAACTGCAAGATGGACATTCTGCAAAATCTCGCCATCGAAGCGCCGTTCACAGAGAAAGAGTTTGAAGGCTTGAAGCAGGAACAGCTTACCGACAAGACCTTTGACGCGGCTATGGTGGCATTCAAGCAACGCATGGACCGCCTGGCAGGTGTAGCCTATCCCGTCATCAAACAAGTATATGAGGCACAAGGGCAAATGTATGAGAACATCCTCATCCCAATTACTGATGGAAAGAAGATGTATAACATCTCATGCAACATGAAGGAAGCCTACGAAAGCGAGTGCCGTGAAGTGGTGAAGAACTTTGAGAAGAGCATCCTGCTGCACGTCATTGACGAGGCATGGAAAGAGAATCTCCGCGAACTTGACGAGTTGAAACACTCTGTGCAGAACGCAAGCTACGAGCAGAAAGATCCGCTCTTGATATACAAACTGGAGTCTGTAAAACTATTCGATGCAATGGTGGAGAAGATTAACAGCGAAACAGTCTCAATCCTCATGCGCGGACAGATTCCGACACCTGAACAGCCTTCAGAGGAACAAATGGCAATGATTCAGGCTCGTCAGGAGGCTGCACGCAGAGCCGCCATGCAGGCCGCACAGAAAGCCAAACAGGAAATGAGCAGAATGCAAATGAACAAGCAAGAGCTTACTGACCCGGCACAGGCAGCTGCAGCCGGCCGCGACACACGCGAACAACAGACACGCCAACCCATCCGCGCAGAGAAGACCGTAGGCCGCAATGACCCATGTCCATGCGGTAGCGGAAAGAAATACAAGAACTGCTGCGGACGAAACGCATAAACCAGAACGAACATACCGACAGAAACAGCAAAGGAATGATGAAAAGCATTCTCCGCACCATATCGTACGCACTGCCCTTCCTGTTTGCCATC
This sequence comes from Bacteroidales bacterium, assembly GCA_029227175.1. Taxonomy (GTDB): domain Bacteria; phylum Bacteroidota; class Bacteroidia; order Bacteroidales; family Bacteroidaceae; genus Bacteroides. Next base: position 54,335 of record JAQXZK010000069.1, read on the forward strand.
ACCGCATGCCAGACACTGAAGTTCATGTCGATTGACTATCTGCAGCCGGCCGAGGTAAGTTTCCCGAAGGAACTGAAAAGCGTGGCGATAGTCAACAACATGCCTCTCAACCAAGAAGGCAGAGGCTATAAGATAGAAGACTATGCTGAGAATCAGAATCCCTTTATCATCTCCCGGGAGAGCAAGATGTTTTTCGGCATGCCCGAACGTGCTATTGAGACAATGGCGCAAAGCATCGCAGACAAAAACTACTTCGAGGAAGTCGTTATCTGCGACTCTGCACTATGCCAGACAGGAAACGACGGTACACATGCTGTTCCATTGACCAAAGATGACGTCGAAAGACTCACACAGGAACTCTCTGTCGACTTTCTGATTTCGCTGGAAAACCTGCAACTCAGGATGGAGCGCACAACCCGATACATCAGCGAGGGAATCTATGCAACACGTGATGTCAAGGTATATCCGGTCTTTAAGGTTTACGTTCCCCATCGAAGCAGTCCTATCCTGCACGCCACCATGAGCGACAGCATCTTCTGGGAGAGTCTGGGCTACACACCGGCTATGGCCGAACACGGTCTGATTAGCGAGAAAGAAGCTATCCTGCAAGCATCAGACTTTGCCGGCACGCTTCCCGTAAGACGATTACTTCCCTCCTGGCGCACCGGTAGTCGCATCCTGACAAGCGGAGGTTCAGCCGACATGAGAGACGCCTCTTATATGGCTCGCCAAGGACAGTGGGAAGAAGCGGTGACAGTATGGAAACGCGCTTATGAAAACACCAGCAAAAACAAGTCGAAGAAAACATTGATAGCCCTGAATCTGGCACTTGGCTACGAGATGCAAGACAGTATCTCTACCGCATACGAATGGGCGACGAAAGCATGCAGTCTGGCACCGGAGAACAGCACTTATTACGGTTTCTGCAAGCAATATGCAGACGAACTGAAGATAAGGATGAACGACCTTGTCAAACTCAAGTTACAAACCGAAAGATAACTTTATAGGAATCAATGATATGAAATTAAGTCAAGCTTCTCAGGCCATTATAGCCGAATCTATCAAGACTGCACTCTACAGCTTTCAGCAAGCGGAAGAGAATGTCGTTACCGACATTTACTTGCAGCCCTGTCAAAGTAACAATAAGTTGGTAATCTACGATGACGAGGATAACACCATCTCCTCGGCAATCGTCAACGAGTTCGATACTATCGAAGAGGATGACTTCTATGCGGTAATGTCTAAGAATCTAACCGCAATCCTTAATCAACTGAATGAAGAGCAGGCGTTGGATACTAAAATCCTCAAGCCATTCAACTTCGTCTTGGTTGATGCCAACAAGGAAAGTATCTCCGACCTATTCATTGTTGATGACGATACTATTATCATTGATAACGAGTTGCTGAAAGGTCTTGACGAAGAGTTGGACGAGTTCATAACCAAGCTACTTGAAGAATAAAAAGACCTATAAAGCTATCCACAACACCCGAAGACTTTATTGTCTTAACAAGCTGCTCCCCAAAAGTCGCTCTCTGACTTTTGGGGAGCAGTCTTCTTTCCCTTCATTTGTTGGTGCTTACAAAAAAAAAAAAAAAGACTCCCGCAGCAAAATCTGCAGGAGTCTCATAAGTATTGTATGCAATGAAAGATTATTCAGCCAACTTGCCGTTTGAGCCGAGCACATTCACAATCTTGTGAATATACATTTTCTTCATGTTTTCGCGAGCAGGCTTCAAATACTGACGTGGGTCAAAATGGTCAGGATGCTCAGCGAAGTGCTTACGAATAGCAGCAGTCATAGCCAGACGAGAGTCTGAGTCGATGTTAATCTTGCAAACTGCTGACTTGGCAGCTTCACGAAGCTGTTCTTCAGGAATACCGATAGCATTAGGAAGGTTACCACCATACTTATTGATTGTGTCAACCTCATCCTGCGGAACAGAAGAAGAACCGTGGAGTACGATTGGGAATCCCGGGAGTTTTTTCTCGATTTCGTGGAGGATGTTAAATGCCAATGGAGGAGGTACAAGCTTACCGGTCTGTGGGTCAACAGTACACTGCTTTGGAGTGAACTTGTAAGCACCATGAGATGTACCGATAGAGATAGCGAGTGAATCGCAACCTGTACGTGTTGCAAACTCGATTACCTCAGAAGGCTGTGTGTAGTGAGACTCTGCAGCAGAAACCTCATCTTCAACACCGGCAAGTACACCAAGCTCAGCCTCAACGGTTACGTCAAACTGATGAGCATAATCCACCACTTTCTTTGTGAGAGCGATATTCTCTTCGAATGGAAGATGTGAACCGTCAATCATCACAGAAGAGAAGCCATTGTCAATACACTCATTGCAAATCTCGAATGTATCACCATGGTCAAGGTGAAGAACGATTTCAGGTTTCTCGCAACCCAACTCCTTAGCGTATTCTACGGCACCCTTGGCAAGGTTGCGGAGAATTGTACCGTTAGCATAAGCACGAGCACCCTTAGAAACCTGCATGATGACAGGAGACTTTGTTTCAACAGCAGCCTGCACGATAGCCTGCATCTGTTCCATTGTGTTGAAGTTAAAGGCAGGAATTGCGTAGCCACCAGCTACAGCCTTAGCAAACATTGCACGTGTGTTTACCAGACCTAAATCTTTGTAATTAACCATTTTTCTATGAGTTTTTATAAAGTGATTCTTATTTTGGCTGCAAAATTAACGATAATATTGCATTTAAACACCAAACAACAGAAAAAAAGCAGAAAAACTTTTAGATACCGAATATTTAACGTACCTTTGCGCACCGATAAAGAAGACCATTACACTATTTGTTACCCGAAATAGTCACTATACAGAAATTTAAAAACAATTAATGATATGAAAAAAGGTATTCATCCAGAAAACTATCGTCCGGTAGTGTTCAAGGATATTTAAAAAGGCGACATGTTCCTCTCTCGTTCAACTTGTGCGACCAAAGAGACTGTTGAGTTCGAAGGCGAAACTTATCCATTGGTCAAGCTCGAAATTTCAAGTTCTTCTCACCCATTCTACACCGGTAAGTCCAAACTCGTTGACACAGCCGGTCGTGTTGATAAGTTCATGAGCCGTTACGGCAACCGTAAGAAATAATCTGGAAAGAGATTCTCTTATCAGAAAGAAGGTGGAATTCACAACATGAGTTCCACCTTCTTTCGTTATATCCTTATATATGGGTCAGTCTAAAAAGTAGGCTGCAGATTTCTCTAACAGACCCGTTCCTTTACCGTGTGAGTAAGATTTGGGGTGAAACGGAATTTCTACGGTATTGAAATGGCGTTGCAACGCTGTTGCAACGAAGGAATACGCACGCGGTCCAAAAACGATGAATGTCCAGTTTTTTTACCATCTCCTCATTGTGACCGGTAAATCGTTTCACCCCCTCTACAGACACCTGTAGCGGTACCCTAACCGAATCAAGCATTCGACATCGTCGAATCATATAAATGACATCGTCGAATCATATAAATGTCAAGGTCGAAAATAGCTCTTGACATTGCCCATTTTAGAGGGGAGATATAACTGTCAGAAAATTTTACTTTATCCCAAATCTATGAACCGAAGAGAGGGGAGTGGACTTATACCTATGTATCTTTCACCCCATGCTGCGTATGGATGAAGTGCTTATGCGCATCTTTCAGTCTGAACAGGTTCAAGAACATCAGGACAAATGCTTTAGGTACGCCCAAGACTGCCAGCCAGAGCCGCTTCGTATAGTATTTTCGGGGTATGGCCACCAGCAGGGCCACCGCGAGCATCGTCCATAAGACGACCCACTTCACGGCATAAAGCGGAGAGACCGTCAGCACGCTAATTGTAAGTACGGAAAGTATGCCCAGCAAGAGCACGCGCGGAAGCAGGAAATGCTGCAACACCTTGTCCAGGTAATTCCACCGGCCGGACAAAAGGGCCTTCAGCAGGTGCGGAGCATGTGCTGCACCATAAAGGAACTGGGCTGCCAGCCAACGCCGGCGCTGATTGGTAAAGTCTTTGGCTGTCTGAATCTTTTCATCCTGCACCAACGTGTGCTGCAAGTAATAGAATCTCCTTCCCTGACTCAAAAGACGGAACTCCATCTCGCGGTCCTCACCGACCGAGTCGACCAGCGCCATCGTATGCTTGAACAAGGCGTAGTCAAACGCCATTCCCGAGCCAATCAAGGCCGTAGACAACCCCAGATTGACGTGACCCAAGCGGAATATGGAGTTATTGATTTCCTCACTCATCGCATCCAGAAAGGCCATGTCAGTGTTCAGGTTCTTAGCCATCCGGTGTGCCTGAACCACCTCCACACCTTCCTGAGCAAAAGCCTCATTGATTTCTGTCAGGAATGAGGGGGAGACAAGATTATCAGCATCAAGCACGACGGCAACATCATATCGGTCACCTATCACACGCATGGCTTCGTTCAGCGACTTGGCTTTCGTGCTACGTTCGAAATTCACTTCAACCAGCCGTATAGGTAACGTACGCAAGTAGTCATTTGTCTCGGGTTTCATCCTATCCGAGATGACCACCACCTCATATTTGTCCGAGGGATAAGTCTGTTGCAGGCAAGCGTGTACCGTATCTGCAATTACCGCATCTTCCTTGTAAGAGGGGATAAGCACCGCCATGCACTTCTGCTCACGCACAACACCCCGAACCTGTTTGTACCTCAACAAAGAAGCCAAACTGAAGACAAGCAGGTAAAGCACATTGAATGTCAGAAGTACAAAAAAGATCCACTCCACCACCTGCAAAATGATTATCAAGACAGCCATGTTTACACGTTTTTTCGTTTATTGCCATACAAATATAGAGATATTATTGGCAATGAGCTAAAGACACGCTGAAAAAAGGCATGCTACCCTGGATGGCTGGAAATGGGGAAACCAGCTTCACCTACCTACCGGAATAGAAAAGAGAGGTACTGCGTCTGCTGGGATAGGATGGGTATAAGCATCGGCACGAGTAGTTGGATTCATGACGAAGTAAGCCGAATAGGCATTCAACGTAGACGATGCTCCGCCCTTCATCACCTTTCCCCGACCATTCACGACACCATACTTGCCGGACATACTCATGCCGGGCGTGAAATTGGCTGTCATCGTCCATGCTCCGCAGGTTGTAGAGCCCGGTGTCAACGACAAAAGTGTTTTGACTGTCCAGGAGATGGTATTTATCGGTGCTGCATGCTTGATAACATAGGGCTTGTTGGCTTTCAATTCCTCAACCTCCTTGAAATAGAACGTGTAGCCTTTTGTCGTGTCATAACCCACGTTGCACAGTTCGTACACACCGTCTACCCCCAACTCTGTCCGAGTCGTGGCAAAGGGCAAGGCAATGGTGTTAAATCCGGCTGAGAAGTTCCGGTTGAGAATCACTATCTGAAATTCCGCTTCCTCATAATCGCTGATATCCGATGGTTTCAGGATCTTGGGAGGTATCTCCTCAAAGATGGCATAAAGCGTTTGAGAGACCGTGCTCTGCGGCACAGAGTTGTTCAACGACATCTGATAAGGATTTGCCGTTGACACGTACGTTGATGCATCGGCTGAAGTGCCCCACCCCAAGAATCTATACCCGGTGTTTGGCGTTGCGGTGAAGGTAGCAGTCGTAGACTCTGACGTTTTGGTAGAATTTGAAATGACTGCTGCCGCTACCGTAGCATTGGCCGAGCCATAGGAAGCATCGTTCGGAGTAGCAGTAGCCGCGAACCGATAAGTGGTAGTAGAAGTAGCGCTGACGCCGAAGGTTACCGTCTTGCCATTCATCGTGAGCGTTACAGTCCCGCTATGACTCCCGGGCGTAGAAGACGTGTACGATATATTTACGGTAGTAGTACCCGTATAGCCAACATCTTTGGAGGTCACCGTGAAGTGGCTGTCCGTACATGTGCCTATGACCTGCTGGTTATAGGTCGTGTTATTGTAGGTGATGCTCGCTGTTTTGGTAATGGCAGCCGCACTGATGTCGCGAGAACCAAAATCTATGGAAGAAGTCGAAGTTGAGAGGGTTGTGGCGCGGGTGACTTTGACATTGCTGATATATTTATTTAATGTTCCACTTGCTTTAAACTTGATTTTCACAATACTCTCGCTTATCTCAATAGATTTGTCAACATAACTTGTAGTCAAACTTCCTGACGAATACGAACCAAGTGTCGTCTCATTTCCAGAAGAATCATAACCATAAACATAAGTAGTCTGAGTTGCAGCTGATTTCTTCTTAATAGAAAAAGATAAAGTAGCACCTGGTCCTGACAAAGTAAATTCGACACCACTACTATTGCTATAAGCACCAATAGAAAACTCACTACTTTCATCCAACACATAACTTGTCGTTTCACCGTATGCCCATAGGCGTCCACTGCCTGCAAATAGCAGAGAGACTATCATGAATAAAAACAGGATTCGTTGCTTCATATCATTTCTCTCCTTCTATTTATGAGAACTCACCCTCCCACACATCCTCGTCAGAGGTCGTGTTGGCCACTCCAAAAATAATCTCGCCCGTCGACGTGGCACCGATGGAAATCATATAGGACTTGCCGGCCTCGCCAACAAAGGTACATCCGCTCTTCGAGAAAGCACTCGCACCACTATTGTTCAACGGTGTGGCAGTAAGCGAATAAGTTATCGTTCCTGCATCCAGATACACATCCGAGGAGGACGCAACCTCCACACTGCGAGGGGCCGTAAAAGAAACCTTCGCTGTTCCGTAGAAGGTATTCAAAGAGGCATCCAGCACAATGGAAACCTTCACATTACTGGGCCTCAGGGTAATGCTGACGGGCGCAGTACCGCCGACAGTGACAGAGAACGTCGATGAACCCTGGTAGCAGATTTCCCCATTCCCCTCTCCGGCAGCGGAGGGCTTGTAAGTAGCCGTAATCGTATAACTTCCGGCATCAACATAAGCAAAGGATGAACTGCCATCCGTCGTAACGACGAGAGGTTGAGAATTGACCTCTTCTCCGGCAGTTGTCGTTCCACTAATTGCAAACGTCAAACTACTGACCGGAGGATTGGCACGTGTCTCCGCTTTTACAAATACACCATACTCACCCGACAGCGAGAATACCACCTTTCCTTTTCCGGATGACATTCCGCTATCAGACTGACTTACATCCTGACAACCGGCACCCAGCACGGTCATCAAGAGTAATATGAGTATGCGGATTTGTTTCATATCTATCAATAGCGTTCCTGAGTCTAAATTGTTACTATCCTTTAAATAGGCATCGTTATGCTACTTCGTTACCGGTTGCTGCATCAATCGTAATAGTATCGCTACCACCGTCACCGAATGTATCGTCATAAGAGACAGAGATGGTAATCGTTCCATTGTCATTTGCAGTAATGTTAATCTTCTTTTCTGTTGCAGCAGCGCCAAGCGTAACCGACTTACCTGTGAGCGTCTTCGTTGCACCACCGTAGGTATAGCTGACAGAATAGTTTACAGTAGAACCAGCGGCATAATACGCCTTTGCAGTTGAAGCATTTGAGGCATTGAACTCAAGGTCGTTGTCACCTTTCTTGGCGGTCAAGGTACAATTCGTAATCGCTGCATTCAGAGAGAAAGAAACCGCCAAACGTGCGTTCTTAGCTGTACCACAAACAACGGTCACATTCTTCGTCTTTCCGGCTGCCAGAGTAACAGATGCACTTCCACTGTAAAAAGCATCGCCCCAATTTTCTTTGGAAGCATTGGCAGTAGCCAGGTCGGCATAGTTGGAAGCGGTTACGGTGTAAGTACCGGCAGCAAACTTCTGTGAAGGACCTGTATAATTCGTGTCGCCAACCTTTACTGTCCATGTAGAGAAGTTACTAACCGATTGCACGGCTCTTGTGGTAACCGTATTGTCGGTTGTCAATCCCAAAGAAAGATAGCCATAAGAAGCCACATCCAAAATATTTTCATTCGTGCAGGCAGAAAGCATGGTTGCCGCCACAAACAAAGTAGAGAAAATCTTTTTCATCTCATTCATTATTTATGTAATTAATATTGTTTCACTTCATTCATTCACTCAAGTATACAATCTTCTTCAATGACCGAGAACGTATCGTCATAGGAGATGCTTACGGAAATGTCTCCTGTTTCATCGGGCGTGCCAGACTTCCTCACCGTAAGGCGGGTAATCTTTCCACGTTTCAAGGTCACCTGGCCGGACTTGATCTCCGGCTCTTCGCTTCCAGCCTGACCGGCAATCACGACATCAACCGGACACAGACCAGCATCGTCTGTATTGTAATAAGCTATACTGCCACTCACAAGTTCGCCTTCTGCCCCCTCTACCGCTTGGTTAGCCTTATCAAACACCAAGGCACGTGCATCGTCGGTTGTCACCTTGTAACTTTTCGTATAATAATTGATAAAACTATCATCAAAGACCACACACAGACCGGCATTCACCACCGGACAACTGACGGAAACGCGGGTTGTCTCGCCCGGTTTGATGACAAACGCATCCGACTGTCCCTTATAGTGTCGCTGCCCCCAACCGCTATTGGACGATTCGGCCACCGAAGCAGAGCAGTTCTCTGCCGTCAGGCTATAACCCAACCCTGCCGGCAACTTGGTATCTATATCCTTTAATGCAGCCGTTGCTCTGAACACATCCGTTCCCTTATATATGGTTATCAAGAAGTTGTCGGCCTCTTCTTTAGTAATCACGGAAGTAACGGCACGCGTTGATGCTCCTCCCGATAAAGCCAACTCAAAACGACCCACATTCTTTCCTTCCTGTCCCTTGTCATCGAGGATATTCTCTCCCGAGCAAGCAACAAGTGAAATCAAAAGCAATATGTAGACCGAAATCTTCATCATAGGTTCACATCCTCGTCTGTTACATCCATATCATCCGTTATTTCTATCTCGACACCACCCGTGGCGGCATCGTCTGCAAAACTGTAAGTCATGGTGTACAGCTTGCCCGAAAGAACCTGTGTATACTTAACTTCTGAAGAAGTATGGGTCGTGTTATCGGTGTTGGTAGCACTCAACTGATAGGAAAACCCACCCTCAGCAACAGCAAAATAAGCCTTCTCTCCTTCCTTGATGGAAACAGTTCTGATTCCACTCTTCAAGGTAAACGTGTACGCATTAAACATCTGGTCGAACTGCGCGGGGAGCGACAGTGAAACCGCATAATTCTGCATGGGCACGTTCATCGTGGTATAAGTCGTCTTATCCTCTTCCAAAACCACCTGCGTCTCTGCGAAGTAATAGCCTTCACCCTTCCCGTTGTTGGCTTCCGCCCATGTATCTTCATTCTCTGTAAATGCCCGCAAAGTAAACGTGCCCGGGAAAAGCACGATTCTCTGTGGAACAGTTCCTGCCGCATACTGTTTGCACACGTTGCCCTGCTCGTCCAAAATGGTAAGAGCCAGGTCCGCATCAACCGCACGTGTAGCCACCGAAGGTTTCAACCCACGCGACAAGTTCACATCAAGCACGGTCTCGCCGACAAGCACCTCCTCATGCTGACAAGCAAAGCAGACAAACAAAAGAGATAATATGTAGATGATACGCTTCATTTACTCGCTATATTTATAGGTTAGAGAATAGACACGACTGCAAGTCTGACCCGCTCCATAGCTATTGTTTACAACTACTCCCGTTGCAACCTCTGTCGTCGTGAATACCGCTGCCGAATCAAAATTATGGTCTTTACTGTTCCCAACACCGCTCGAGGACGTCTCCGAGAAATAGGTATTGCTTCCCAAAGTCAGAGATAGCGTCGTCGACATAGTCGCGCCATGCATCATCACGTCATAGCCCGCCTCTATTTTCGTATTGACCGGGATAGCGAAACCATTATATGTCAATTGCTGACTTCCAGCAATAGCATTTTTTCCCAAACGCACACAAGGCTTGCCATCATAATTTCCGTTCCAGTCTCCGGTTCCACTACGGCTCCACCCGGCACTCTCGCTTGGCGGTGTAAAATCGGCCGGCAATCCGGTAATAAAGAAATCATTGCTTGTAGTAGAGGCGGATGCCCCATCAAATGTTACCGTTACCACAACGGGATGTGCTCCCACTTGAGCAGTCAGACCGGTTGCATTATCAAAGACACAAGTATTCTTGCTTACCCGTTGCACCGAAATCGGATTGCCATCGACAGTCGCACTGAATCCGTAAGACAGGGACGCGTAATTGGTATTATTCAGGATGGTAGAAGGCAATACGACCTCTGCCTTTAACGCATAGAGCGTTTTTGCATCGCACTGATTGGCAGCAGTCACGTCACCCTCACGATACTTGGTATAGGAAGTATAACCACCTACGATGCCGGCCATAACGGTGGGACTTCCCACGGAGAAGGTTCGGCTGCCCGTCTTGACCGGTTCATGGCCCTCTTCTATCAAATAGTAAGTAGCCTTATACGAGCCTTTGGGCAGATAAGGCCATGACTGTGCATCATAAACAGACGATAAGGCATGCGTGCCTTCCACCCGACGCACTTCTGCAGAAGTCTCATTCGTCACGACTGCCCGCCAGGTCTTTCCCAAATAGGAGTCGGTAAATTCGAGGTTTGTTCCTACCAGCACTCCGACATTATCATACTGATGGGTCGCTGTCACCTTAGGTAATGGAAGCCAGGAGAGCGGTATGGTCTCATCCAACCTCACGTCCTCTACCTCAACCTTACTGATAGAAACAGACTCCGCACTCTCCGGATCAGGAAGTGAAAGGGTCACGATGAGATGCTTGGCAGCAGTCAACGTTTGGGGAAGTTGCTCAGATTCCAATGCTGTGGACACAAGCCGGTTGCCATCCTCCTTCAACTTCCCTTTAAAAGTCAAGCCGAATTGCTTGTCGGCAGCGAGATATACACTCTGCGCCTGTCCCTTTCCCAGTTCCAACGCGTGGCCACCTACGCTCACCACGAGTAACGGGTCTGCATAGAACTTGTCAAAACGAGCCACCTCTGCTGCATCCCGGCCAAACCTGACAGAAATCAAAGCATTGGCCACCTTGCAGGCAATCGATACGTTCGTAGGCTTAGTTGAGCCCTCGTCGATTGTCCCCACAGCGGTTCCTTTATAATAAGGAGCATCCAGTCCTATCAAGACATCCTCTCCATAGGTTGCAGTAATGTCATACGTACCGGGACCGGCTTTTATCACCTCTGTCGTAAATTTGCCGTCATAAATCACAGCAGATGACTGCCTGTTCTGTATCGTCAACTTAAATGCCGAGGCATCGGGCTTGCCTATCTCTGCCGGGGTACTCCTGGTTGAAGTCGTAACAGAAGCGGATATGTTCTCCAAAGAAAGTACAAATCCGGTTGCAGAGTCCTCCGGGAAGATGTCACTTCCCGACTCACATCCTGTTAACACACAACAAACAAGTGCCGCCCAAGAAAGCAATATGTAGTTTATATATTTCAATATTCCAGATTAAAATTGTCCAACATCAATTTAGAAGAATCACCACCGGTAAAGTAGTCTCCATACTTGCTTGAAGCTGCAACCACAAGAATATACTTAGGCGCTCTGTCCGTATAGCGATATTCCAGTTCCAGCGTAGCCTTCGTCCAGGATGTCACATTGTCACCCTTTGTCATCTGGGCATAGGCAATGATATGGCTGTCATTCACATTAAACAAGTGCTGTGTCTCGCCCGGCCTGGTACGGATGATATATGGGTACTTCTGTCCCTTGTATTCCTCCGGTTCCCAATCGGCCAACGCGATATAGACCTGACAAGAATCCGGTTTACCTATGAGATGGCTGAACTGCGGGAAGTCCTTGTGATTCCGGTTTACAATACTTGATGTGTATTTGTACTCAAAGGTCAAACGTTTGGGGAAAGCAGTGAAATCACGCCCGAAGCCTAAAATGCCATTAGTGCCGTCTGTCGCAAGGTAACTTCCCGTAAAGATGCTGCCCGCAGCAAATTTAATGACGATATACTTGGATTGCAGCATAGCCGAGAGGCCGCTTCCTGTACTCGTATCGGTCGAAGAAGTAACATTACTGTCGCCTACCGTCGTTGCCCCGCGATTCCCGGTATCCCAATATGACGTGCCAGAACTCGGCCAGGGATTCCACAACTTCTCTACCTGATGCCAGTCTTCAAAACCGGCATTCTCCAGCTGCAACTTTGAGGTAGTAGAGAAAGACTTCTCCTCTGTCTGCTCCTCGCCCACCGTTACACGATACTGATAAACCGTTGCCGCACTCAGTCCGTCCAGTTCCGCCTCGTAAGACGTAGTGGAAGTCGAGACCAGCGTAGCCCTTCTCCAGGAAGACTCACTCGAAGCCTTGTATTCTACAATGGGTGTAGATCCATTCTGCATACTACCATAGACTGTTGCAGACACCGTACGTGGAAACACATTCGAAGTCAATGCGACAGTTTCATCCGTCTGGTAGACAAAGACCTTCCAAGAAGAGGCTGTCGTCTCCCACCCATGCTTAACCATGAAGGTAGTATATAAATCTTTTGAAAAGTCGTATGTAGCGCTTTGTGTCGGGTCTGGGATGACTGTTCCATGCTCACCGGCAAGCTGGAAGACGTTTACCTTGACCGTACGAAGACTTTGTTTCTTGCTCACATATATAATCGCGGTCTTGTTGATTGGATCTATCACCGGATTACCTACTTGATTCTCCACCTGAATATTCCGGTCGACAACCTGACTGACCTTTACACGCCACAGATAGTCCTGATAAGTCTTCAATGTGAATTTCACTGTATCCGTGAAATTGACCTGTGTATTCTGACCATCTCCCACACCGACAAATCCATTGGTTGGGAAGCTCTCGGGCGACATACATACATTAGGATCAACCTCTATCAATGCGTCATTGCTCACTTCAAAACGTGTGATCTTCAATGCAGAAAGATTGACCAAGTCGTTCACAGACAGTGTAATCAGACGATTTGTCCGGTCTATCTTGGCAGCAGCACTTCCACCCACTTGAGAAGCACATTGGCCCTCTACCTCAAACGCTGTAACGGCACCTTCTACAATCGGATAAGGTATGTCGTTTTCGATGGCACAAGCCGCCAGCGACAACACCATTCCCATATATATTATGACTTTCTTCATCATCATTTTCAGAGATATATCGTCATACCAATGTTTATTGAGAACAGGTTAATCTTGAAATTGGCACCACCTGAATGGCGGGTTCCCGTTTCAACCTGATTCGATACCTGTTTGGTCCACTTATAGTTGACACCCATGACATTCATAGATACCTCGCATGCCATGAAGTCGGTGGCAAAAGCGGTCAGACCCGGACAGAATCCCAACTGCAGGTTATGTTCCACCTCGTAAGTACCGTCGTAAGTCGTTCCAGTTCCCGTGGAGTTCTTTCCCTGCGAGTATGCATAGCCCAAACGAGTCTCTGCAAAGAAGGCAAAAATCTTGCTCCTGCCAAGGGGCATATAGGAGCGCAGAAAAGCTGCTCCGTCGTATTTATGCGCCAGATAATACAGATGGTCCAGATTGATATTGAAATCCTCACCCAGATTCAAATCCAGATTTCCTAAGTTGATGTATTGCCTGTTGTAGGTAAAACGTCCTCCGATAGCCAAGTTATTCTTGATGAAATAACCGAAATACGGACTGGCCGAAAACGTGTATCCCTTACCGTCTACATTCTTCAATACCAACATATTGATATTGTCACCATCATACTCGGAATACGACACATTTCCTCCGAACATCCATGTACCCTTCGGCACGAAGACCGATTTCATCACCTCTCGGTCAATGCGCTGAATATGGCGCTTCTTGCCGGACTGAGGTTGCATATTCTCTGACGCATAGTCGGAATCCTGCCATTCTTGCGAGTCGTCATCCACCGTAGCCGGTATGCGATAGACATGACCGGTTGCATCCATGACAATGATGCTGTCCCCCACCGACCGACTGCCGGAATAGGTTGGGTTGTCCTGCGCATGAGCCATGAGACACGCGAAGAAAGAGAACACTATGATTAGGAGAGGTCTGTTGCTCATTTTGTTTGCTTTGAGATTACTGCTTTACGGTTGGGGTATCACCATATTCAAATGAGAAGTCATCAACATACAACACGCTTGAATCCGAGCCGTAGAAGTAGTCTCCCCACTTACTTGACGAGAATACAACCATCATATATGCCGGTTTCTGAGTTGTCGTGTGATATTCCAACGGAATATTGATTTCTTCCCACGCACCGTTACTGCTTGTATTCTTAGTCAGTTCACCATACGCAATGACACGCGGGTCGGTCTGCCAATCTATCTCCGTGCTCTTCTCATATCCGTCCGTTGACGCATTTCCACCGACATGCAACTGCTCGGTCAGCAGCACACAATAAATCTGGCAGGCATCAGGCTCCCCTTTGGCTGGAGCGTCAGTACCGGAAGGCTGACTTCCCCTACTATTGATCTCTCCCGGTGTAAAGGAGATATAGCCCTTCAAGGCCGTAGGACGGGAAGTGAACGGCACACCCCAATCCAGCTTGGCACCTTTCGTACCAATCAAGCCTAAGAACTTACCGGTGAACAGACTGGCAGCAGCCAACTTGATTACTGCATATTGAGTTGCAAGGCGGGCAGCAGAAGACCCACTGTGGACAAAGGTCGTTTCCTGGGTAGTTACACTTCCAATATAATTGGCAGAACCCTGATTACTGCTGTCCCAATAGGATTTTCCGCTCTCGTTGGCATAATGAATCTTTCCATCCACGTACCAATGCTCAAAACCGCCATTATACAACGGTATCTCCTCCTCCGTCACGAACGTAGACTTATCAGAGAACACCTCGCTGTCACTCGTAACATAACACAGGCGGTAGTCGTAAGAGGTCTGTGCTGTCAAACCCTTCAAGGTGTACGTGACATTATCCTTGCTGTCTATTGTCAGAGCAGAGGAAGCAATGTCTGTCCATATAGTCTCGGACGACTTCTTATACTGCAACTTCAAGTTTGCCGCGTTGAAGCTACTGTCCTTGGATAGTATCTTGCCCGAGAGATATGCGAAGGAACTCCAGGCATTAGCGTTCTGCACAGACATGGATGTTGAAGCCTTCTTGGGCACCTCGAAGTTGTATGAATAGATCTTGGTCTCGTCATTGATGACTACCGTGATGCCACAGGTACTGCCATCGCCGATGTTGCCCGAGTCGGCCAATTTATAATGTACCTTGAAATGGTCACGGGCCTTGACACCTGTAATGGTGTATCCGGTTTCCTCCTCGAAAGCCTTGTCGGCATTGTTGACAGCCGAGAGCTTCAAATTCAAATTGCCTACCGGGAAGTAAGCGGAAGCCGTTGTTGTGCCCAT
The DNA here is from genome assembly GCA_029227175.1 of Bacteroidales bacterium. GTDB lineage: Bacteria > Bacteroidota > Bacteroidia > Bacteroidales > Bacteroidaceae > Bacteroides. Next base: position 69,629 of record JAQXZK010000069.1, read on the forward strand.
TACAAATTCCAGAGGAGACACACCGGCCAACGCAGAACTCACCTTGGCCTTCAGAGACTTGAAGTAGGCCTTCAAAGATTCGTCAAAGGTTACAGACACCTTTACGTTGGCCAACGTACAAGTCACAGTCGCCGTCTTGAGACTTTTGGACTCGACCGTTATCTTTGTTGAACCATAATAATAGGGTACATCGAAACCGGAGCCACTACCGTCCCATCCGTTGGAATGTGCACGCACGGTGTAGGTGCCCGGTTGCAGTACCAAGTACTTATTGCTACCTTCCACCTTGTCCCAGAACGTTTTGTCATTGTCAAAATCGGTCGTGCTTTTCTTTACGACATTTGAAGCATCCACTACCTCAACATACATCTGCTTGGGCCGATAGCCGGCCGGTGCATCTGCCCTCGTTGAGGCTGTCGTCACCAACGTATTGAGGTCTATACCGATATATCCATTGTCTTTGATGTCCACTCCCATGTCGTTGGTACATGATGTTAACAACAG
>JAQXZK010000070.1 GCA_029227175.1 Bacteroidales bacterium
AGTTGATGAATTGCTTCTCGGCGGCTTTGTCCAGTCCGCTTTTGGCCAGGTGCATGCCGGCAAATACAAGGGAAGGGGGTTGGCCGGTCAACGAGACGACATGTCGCAGGATGTTAATGATTCCGCAATGGGCACATCCGGCAAAGAGGATGAGGTGATTGTCCTCTCGGATGAGGAGGTTCTGCTCGTGTGAGAAGAGGTCGGGTGTATCTTCGGTAGGGCCATAGAGCATTCGGTTTCCACCGGGCAGACAGCAGTTTCCCGTCACGTTGGCAAACAGTTGCATGTGGGAATCAATGTCGGTCTGCCCACTGCATAGGATGAATCGCTCGTTGGGCAGCAGGCTTCGGTCCAGGCCGATGTAGCGCAACCCCGTCTGTCTCAGGGAGAAGTGGGGCAGGAATGCTTCGTGATGCAGATAAATGCGGGCTTTGTCGTTCAGGGAGAGGAAGGTGCGCAAGCCTCCTCCGTGGTCATAGTGCCCGTGCGAGATAATGGCGGTATCGACTGCCGATATCGAGAGCCCGAGTTGTTCGGCATTTTGGGCAAAGAGAGATGTTTGCCCCATGTCGAAGAGGATGACCTGGCCGTCCTTACGTTCTATATAAAGGCTGAGTCCGTGTTCGACAGACAGACCTGTGTGGCTGGTGTTTTCTACGATTGAGGTGATGCGCATGAGGAGAAGGATGTTGTGACGTTATCGAGTTCGCGAAAGTCGGAGGGTAGGTAGCCGGTCTGTCGTTTGAAAAATTTGACGAAATAGGAGGGGTCATCGTAGCCTAATTCGAAAGCAATCTCTTTGATCATCATGTTGGTGTATTTCACCATACGCTTGGCCTCGAGAATGATACGTTCGTTGATGAAGGTAAGTGGAGACCTTTGGGAACACTCTCCCACGCATTTACTGAGTGTACGAAGAGCTACGTTCAGCCTGTCGGCATATTCCTGCACAGTATGCATCCTTGTGTATTCTTGTTCGACCAGTTGGCGGAACTGGATGAAGAGTTGGTGTGATGGTTTCAGGTTGCTGAGGCGCAGGCCTGTTTCCCGGAACCCCAGTCTCTGAATCTTGACCAAGAAGATACAGAGGAGAGACTTCAGCAGTTCGGTGTTGCCAAATTCTCCGTAGCGTTGTGACTCCATCTCCATTTCGTCGACCAGTGTTTGAAGTTCCTGGGCTGATGGCTCGTCTATGATATAATAAGGTGTTGAGTCGTATGTGTGGAATGAGTTGTATTGCAGGAAAAGATTGTCGGGCGAGGAACTCTTCAGAAGGTCTGTACACATCTTAATGGCAATACCTTTATATCTTTCTCTGACGTCAAAGTGATGTATTTGTCCCGGTGAGAGAAAGAAAATGGTTCCAGGCTTCACTTGATAGTCTGTGAAGTCTACGGTGTGGTGTCCTGTACCTTTTTGAAACCACAGTATCTCATAAAAGGAATGGACGTGGGCGGAACAGTCATTGATGGTGCTGTTTGCAAACAGGTCGGGCATGTGCTCAACAATGAAGCCATTGCCACTGGGTGCATCGCACACAGTGTGGTATTTCTCTTTCAGATTATTAGGGATTGTCATAGATGAGTTTTTTTCGGGCATAAAGATAATGATTTCACCCCAAATAGTCTATAACGATATGGCATAAAATGGTAGATTTCGGCACTAATCGTGTAAAGTGTTATGGTGTTGCCTAAATTTACCATCTGAATACCGATATATTTTTGGCAGATAGCATTGAAAAACATACATTTGTCATGTAAAAAAGAACAAACATAGTATTAACCAATAAAAAGCAAATAGAATTATGGCAAAATGGATTTGTCCTGTGTGCGGATATGTACACGAAGGTGATAGTGCTCCGGAGAAGTGCCCGTTGTGCAAAGTTCCCGGTTCAAAGTTTAAGTTGATGGAAGAGAGCAAGGCTCTCCAGTTTGTGACCGAGCATGTGATCGGCATAGCCAAGGACATTCCTCAGGGCGAGGACGGTGCCTTTGTACTTCAGGGGTTGAAGGACCACTTTGAGGGTGAGTGTACCG
>JAQXZK010000071.1 GCA_029227175.1 Bacteroidales bacterium
ACACGTTATGTAAAGTTTGGCTCCCAAACAAGTATTTGAAGTGTCTGGGAAGAAGACATCCAATGGAAGAAGTTTCAAATCTTTACATAATCTCAGACTTTACATACGCTGCCTTATGTAAACGTTTACATAAGGAAGCAACCTTGCCGGCCATCACATGGGCGGTGCAGCCAGAGCCGCTCACCAGAAATTCGGCGCAGAGTGGGGCGTTGGTATAGGACTGACCGGCCGGTCTTATGCCATACCGACCATGCAAGGAGGAGTAAAAACCATCAGACCCTATGTGGAAGAGTTCATTGAGTTTGCCAAGCAGCACCAGGACATGAAGTTCCTGGTTACACGTATCGGATGCGGTATCGCAGGCTTCAAGGACGAAGAAATTGCCCCTCTCTTCAGAAAGGCAGTTCCCGTAAGCAACATATACCTACCTCAGAAGTTCTACGACATCCTTTTGGAGCCCTACTTGAAGCATTGCTTCTATTATGGCAAGCATGTGCCGGAGGATTGTGGGGCGCACGCAGGACACATGTATGAAGAGTCTTGGGTTAGATTTCATTTCGATGACGCGAACGCTCTTTGCAGTAATACGATATATTACATTCAGCACGGGCTTGGAGATTTCCATGCTGACGATGGAGTTCCCATCTCTATGAAGGCCATTCTATTCGACCGTTTCTGCCATTGGGGATGGGAGGAGACTCCAGATACCTTCCGCGAATGGTACGAAAGTATAGACTACACCAATGTAACAAAAAGGACAGACAAAGGCGAATGTACGAAGGAAGCCGAGAACCGATATAATCCTATGCTGATGGGTGCTGTCCTTGGCGACATTGCCGGAAGCATCTACGAGTTTGCCCCACACAAGTCAACGGAAATCAGCTTGCGGCATGACAGCATGGACTATACCGACGACACCATCATGACTATTGCTGTGGCAGACTGGATCTTGAATGACAAGAGACATACGAAGAAGGGGCTTGTCACACGCTTACAAGAATGGGGACAGAAATACCCTCATCCCATGGGGGCATATGGAAATATGTTCTCGCGGTGGTTACATGCCAATAATCCCAAGCCGTATAACTCCTGGGGCAATGGCTCTGCCATGCGCGTGTCAGCCGTAGGATTTGCCTTCGACACGTTGGAAGACACGTTGAAGGTGGCCAAGACATGTGCCGAAGTGACGCACAACCATCCCGAAGGTATCAAGGGCGCTCAGGCTACGGCAGCAGCAATGTTCCTGGCACGAACAGGCCACACAAAGGAGCAGATACGCCGATACATAACGGACACATTCGGCTATGACCTGAACCGTACCTGTGACAACGTACGCCCCACATACGGATTCGATGGCAGTTGTCAGGGGACGGTGCCCGAGTCCATCATTGCCTTCCTCGACAGCAAGGACTATGAGGACGCGATACGTCTGTGTATCTCCCTTGGCGGCGATGCCGATACGATGGGAGCAATAACAGGTGCCATAGCCGGGGCATACTACAATAAAATGTCATACGCCATGTACAGGTTTGGAATGGAAAAATTGCCTGATGACATCAAGCGGATAATTCTCGATTTTGACAACGCATACAGAAGAGACGTGTCATATAGATGGCGCAATCCTGCTTACGATGCAGAAGAACTCGTCCGAAAGGTCAGGTCGGGCGAAATATTCTATTAAATAAGGTACAGCATGGAAATACGGCATAAAAGAACAGACTGTCGGCCTGCGAAGACGTGCCACATCATCGGTCTCAGCAGGCATCGCATCGGTGTGGATGGGCAGGTGTGACGACGCTCGTGGCATTTCACGGCTGTCCCCTCAGGTGCAAGTATTGCCTGAACCCACAGGCGCTGTCAGCCGGTGGAATATGGAAAAGCCTCACTCCCGAAGAACTGTACAATCATGTGAAGCAGGATGATCTCTATTCCCGGGCAACCGGTGGCGGAGTGACATTTGGTGGCAAACGGCATCCGGACTCTGCAATCTGACAAATCTTTCTCGGCAAAAGACATTTTGGCAAAGATTGTTCATATAACCTAAAAAATACGTTTTTCCATCGCAGAGCGGGCGCCTTGTTCTGTCGTTTCCGGACAAGTGTCAATGTCCCGATTTGGCTACCCCGGTGTCTCTGTCCTTCAGACTGTCGATGTCTCGTTCTACGCCTTTGAACTCTCTCCCCTTCGATAATGTCCAGGTCAGTTTGATGCCGATGGCATTAGATGTGCCTCGGTTAGTAGTTACAAGGAGTTTGTGTGCCAGCCGGTTGTGGTTTTCCACTTCCTCGACTTTGCCGTTGCGCCTGAACAGATTCAGGCAGAAGAGACTTGCCGTGAGACGCTTCAACCGATAGGACACATTGATGTAATTGGAGAGGATATTACGGCTTTCGTACTCGTTCTCCATGAAATGGAAACCGTTGTCCAGGCTGGCCATGATAGTCCATCTGCCGAGCCAAGCCGTGAGTCCGAACTCGAAGTTGAACGAGGTGAGGTGGTGGCTATAATCTTGTCCATCGTTCCAGATGTTCAGCATCATAGCCGAGAGACTGGCATTGAGGTGTCGGGGCAGGATGTCATAGTTCGTGTAACTTTGCAGCATGTTAAAGTCTATGCGTCGGCCTTCGATGAAGGTCTTGACGAAGCGGTTGTCATCGGTGCGGTATACGTGCTGCATGGCCGGATGGGCATTGTGGCGATAGAAGTTCATCAGTTGGGTGTAGAGACGTGTCGACTGAAGGCTCAGGGAAAGTGTGTGTTCGTCGAGTCGTTCCATGATGAAGTTAGGGTTTCCCTCGGTATATTCCATTTCGTTGGTCATGATGGACATTCCGCTCATGTTTTGCAATTTGGACGAAGCCGGTGAGGAGGTAAGCGTATAATCGATTCTGAGACTCTTGGACAGGGGCAAGGAAAGGTTCAGTTTCGGTCGCAACCACAAATGATCGTACGTCGTCTCTCCCTGCCGATAGTATTCGCGGCTGAGGCCAAGTCCTACCATGTATCCGATTTTCCACAGTGAGCCTTGAATTTGCGAGAAGGCATAGAGGTCGCTTGCATGGATTTGTGACACGAGTGAGGCATCGCCCGTATAGTTGTTATCGATGTATTTCTGTGCATAGCGTAGTCCGGCCGAGAGCGTAAAGGGTTTCAGACGGTTTTCATAGACAGCCTCAGACTTGAGCGACCAGGCCTTGCCAAGCGTGTGATAGCCGAAGGAGGCTTTTGGGGTTGTCAGGAGATAGGAGTAGTCCGTGTGGGTGTATGCTCCCATCGCGTTGGCGATGATGCTTTGCCTTTGGCCGATGCGTGTCTTCAGATACAGGTCGAGCAGGGGACTGATGACTTGCTCTTTGCTGTCCGTAGTCTCGTGGGCATCTCTGCTACCGTCGGAATAGGTGACGTGGGCTTTCTTGTAGTCTTGCGGACTGTTGGCTATGGAGGTTGCAAACGTCGTGAGGAAGGTGGTTCCCTTGGCGTCTATCAGGCTGTACCTTGCCTGTATGTCGTGGCCGTTGTCCCTTTGAGTGACATCGTCCGTGCTCCTCTCAGCCTTATGACGTGTGTGGTCTGCCATCAGGTAGTCTGTCCGTTCCACGAAGCTCAGCCCGTTGGAATGGCTGTAGGAGCCTGCATAGTTTAGGGATAATTCGTTCTTCCCGCTGTTCAGCTTAGCATAGGCATTGCCTTTCGTCATAAACGTCCGGGGAAGCAGTGTGCCTCCGGCTCCGAGGACATAGCCGTTGGTGAGCGTTCTCGTTATGATATTGATGACCATGCCCACACCCTCTCCGTATCTCACGCCGGGACGGTCGATGAACTCCACCTTTTCCACTTCCCTTGCCTGCAGCGACCGCATGTCGGATGTCGTTGCGGGGACGTCATTGATTCTCACCTGCACCGCACCGGCAAGAGGGTTGGCGGGCGAGATACTTTCACTGACATCGTCTACCTTGATGTTGGGCAGGGGAAGCATCTTCAACAGAGTATAACCGGAGGATGCAGACCGGGTCATTTCTTCAGAGGGGAAAATCAATTTCCCGTCGGTACGGTTGATGACCCTTGCACCTCTTACCACCACTTCTTCCAATTGCACGCTGTCGTTCGCAACTTCGGTCTGAGCCTTCACCTTCGGGGCGGCCCACAAAATCACGCATACCAAGAGTAATGTCTTATTCATCTTTTGCATCTTAACTGTGTTGTTTCGAGATGCAAAAGTCGCGCGTTAGCGCAGAAAATAGGCCAAAAGAACCTGACATTTATCTGACAAATCGTAGGAGTCAGACAAATGTCAGTCATTCAGCTCAAATCAATAGACCGATGTGGGCTTAACACCGTTTTTACCGGTTATGGTCAGGATTATTGCCGCCTTCTCAGCTCGTAGCTTTTCCCTCTTTCTGACTCAATCTCCCAGTCGGATGAGTCTTGAAGTTCGTTCCTAAGTCGGCGTATGGTCGTATAAAGAGTTTCTGCAGCATTATCCTTGTTCGGCCAGAGAGCATTGCAGATTTCCTGCTTGGTCAGTCTGTGATTGGGAGCTTTCAGGAACATATCCATCAGTTGTTCCTGCATGGGCGTAAGATGCAGAGGTATCGTTGAACGTTCGACAGCAGCCGTCTTTCGCCGCCGTAAGGACAACAGCAGGAAAAATACCGTTCCCATGCAGAGCCAGCCGGAAAGGTGTTGGTCGGATATACCCCACACAAAAGCCATGGAATAATTGGCACGTCCCTCCATCCTCACCTCAAAGTCATCGTTGTGGGGAGTTATCTGGTAGGCAATGAAGGCCATGGAGCGTAGTGCTTCGGTCTGTATGTGTTGCTGGAAGATTGGGTCTTCGACTGTCAGGACTCTGCTTCCGACAGGAAGGAGCGGTGAATGGGGCGAGGGAGTCCCGTACGAGTGCTCTCGTGTTGCGACGGGCGCAGAAGCAGTCAGCAAACGGTAGGCTTTGATCGAGTCCTGTTTCATTCGTTCATAGCCTTTATCCTTTATCGTCAGCGACATAGCCCGACTCAAATCGCGGTCTAAACATTGTCTGGCCCTTTCAAAACTGACCACACTGCTTGAGACTGTCGTTACAAGCAGTATGAAAAACATAGTTAACGGAAGTTTTCTCATGACTATTTGTGATTACTCTATGATATTGTCTTGCTGCCGGTGGCGGAAGAGAACCGTATGGAAACTTAATGTATATGCAAGAGAAAGGCTATATGGATGCGACCACCTTCTTCATCTGCTCTTCCCAGGAAAGGTGTAAGACAGAGTTCCTGATGGCAGTAGGAGAGAGGTCTGTTGACTTGACAAAGGAGATGATGCTTTCAATGTCAATGGGAGATTCGTCGGCAGGAGCTTTGAGAATATATGGCATCTGTTCGAAATCATCGTCCGTCTCCGAGTAGATGAAACCGAATCCTCGCGCTGCATATTCGCGATTCTTGAGCGACTTCATGTTGTACACACCGCTTCTGTGCCGCCCCAAACTGCCAATGGCAAAGTCTGCCTTGTCAAAAATTCTTTCAAGTCCCTCTCCATATTGGTTGCCATAGAGCTTGACGTAGGGTTCCAGGTTGTTTTCTTGAATGGGGGACAATATGGACGTGCGTTCTGTGTCTCCCACCATTTCTCCAACCAAGTGAAGATAGACTTTATAGTCTTTAGGCTCTTTGTAATAGTTGGCCAACCCTTGAATGATGCGGTCAAATCCGTGCCAGAAGTGAATTTCAGCAACGGCAATCAGGTGCAACTCATGTGTAGTGTCATGCATTTCCTTTCTAACGGGCAGACAACTGAAATCTATCCCATTGGAAATGCAGATAGTCGGCCGATTGAAAATTGTGGTTTCGTTGGAGAACGTCACAATCTTGTCAACATACTTGCACAGTCTGTTCCTGAATAGTTTGTCAATGAGTAGAACAGCACTTCCTTTCAGCCCGTGATATTCTCCGTCGTAGGGATAGGTGGGGATTTCCAATATCACTTTTGCTCCGGTTTTCTTGACCTGTCGCAAGAAGTGGATGGTGAAGGGGTTCGCATTGTGTAAGGACCTGTAATATAGTACGTCAATGTGATTCTTCCTGATATAGTCCGTTATAACTCCGAAGTAGACCGTTTTCCAAAGTTTAGCTTTGAATCCTTTCCCGAAATCTGTAATTATCCGATTGTCGACTTTCCATTGCCTGCGTCCGGTCTCGTCTACATGATAGTAACAGGTAGAGACTTCTTGCTCGCATTGTTTTAGTGCTTCAATTTGATAGGTAATCTTCTTGCTGATTCCATTGTGTGCGTAGAAACCATGAAAAATAAGAAAGAGAATATTCATAGTTAATATGGGGAGGCGATTGTCTTAAATAATTCCCTTGGCGAGGGATAAATGCAGTTGGGCAATTCATTGTTTTGACATCCTTTACAGATGCAGAAACAGCGTTGTCAATATTTGGTGGAATTGTCAGATTTGATCGGTCGAACTTTATCAATGAGGCTTTTGAGAGCCGCGAGAATTCTCTTGAAAGTGTAGCCTGGCAATGACCAGATGGCTCCGACAAGACGTTTGTTGATTTCTCCTTCAGGAAGAGCCAGCAGGAATGAAGAAATCAAGGCGATAAACAGTACCCACCATTTGATGCACAACGGCCAGTACAGAATGGAAATGGTTGTCGCGATAGTGATGATATACAGACTTAGCAGAAAACGAGGTGGAATAATCCACTGGATGTATTTCTCGCACAAGTCCCATTGTCCGTGGAAGAATGCGTACGGAAAGTGCAGCAATGCTTTGAGTATTCTTCCTGATTGATAAATCCGAAGGTCTTGTTTGCTATCGTTTTTGGGGTTACAGAAACAGATTGTATCGTCCAGATATTCTGTGAAGATGTTTTCCTTGAGTAATTCAAGCTCCATAGCCCGGGCAAAATCATCTCCCTTAAGCCGTGGAATAACACGATGGGCCATTTCAAAATCAAACATCATACCGGAACCGTCCAAAGCTGATGAGAACCCCAACGTCGTATGTGCTTTTCTGAAAATGCGGTTGTTGATTTCATCGCTGGCTGCATTGAGTATGGCCGTACTTGTGCTCAAGTCTTTAACCAGACGGTGGGACTGTATGGAGTCACAGCCAGAGTAATAGGCATTGTTAAGCAGTTCAAGCATGTTAGGAACCACTTCGTTGTCGCTGTTGAGGATAACGATGGCATCGTATTCGCTCGCAGAGTAGCGCTGGATAACCTGTTGGATGGCATAGACCTTTGTACAATCCTCTTTATCCGGAATGACGATGTTGATAGGCATTTGAAGCAGGGTCATCAAATCCTCTTCGTTGACTTGGGTGGCTACTACGGCAATGTCATACAACTCCTCCGGATACATTTGAGTATTCAGGAAGTGATTGATGGAATTGATGGCTTCCTGTCCGTTCCGGAGAACCGTGAATAAAATCAGGAATTTGTGCCGCTCTTCAGCTTGTGGGTATGGGTCTTTATATTTAGACAAGGAGGCTAATCCGTATATTAAAAGGTATATGACGGGAATGAGCAGTAGTAAAAACAATATTGCGTCGGTCATTTGCAGCGCATTGTTGTTCTCGTTTAACCACCAATCCGGATTAAAGATATTAAATAAGTTGGTATTCATATAAGTATGATTTTAGATGAATGCTTCTTGGGGTTGCAGTTGCTTGTCAAGGTTCTTTCCATTCAGAATGGCGCAGGTCATTGCCGTTATGAGAAAATCGGTGGGTGGCATGCCGATTGCCTCTCCTGCATACCCGTTTAAGTAGATGCCTAAAAGACCGCAGGCAAATGCTGCCAGTACATTTCTGAGTGCTTTGTTTTTAATGTTAAAAAAGATTATCCAGCAGCATCTTAATAAGACAATACATATAAGCGCAATCTTCAGGATAAGTCCATAAGTGCCGGTTTGAATCCAGACGCTGACATAATACGAATCGGGAGGTAGAGTTCCTTCTATATAACGGTCTCCAACTAACCATAATTTGGGGATAGAACCTCCAATGCCGGCTCCAAACGGGTGAGCTTTTATATAGGTGGCTATTTCTTTCCTGTTTTCTACGCGTACGTTCATAGACGCATCCTCAGAAGGGCGGAAACTCGTTCTCATCCTTCGGATATATTCGTTTCCTTCGCCAATATTCGTAAGAGAGAAGAAGACATAGATGCAAATTCCTACTGCAGCTGTAAGTATGGTCATTTTAATATTCTTACAAAGTACACAATACAGCAGTAAACCGCTTAAAGGTATTATCATTGCACTACGCGTGCCGGACATGAACATCCCGATTAGTCCCATCAGAGATATCACTCCGCAAAACAATCTCCATGTTTTTTTGGGGGCTTTTAGTGCTATTATCCCATATACTGTTGTAATAATAGCCATATAGGGACCGAAGTTACCAGCATCGCTAAATAGTGAGAAATAGCGGATTCCGGAGTAGATAATATGTGTCCTTGCACCATCTAATCCATATAGCCAAAATAATTCGCCGTCATCAAAACCAATATATTTTTGATAGAGAAGTTTGCAGAAGGCAATAATAATAAAAACTCCGATGAGTTTTAATCCTGTCTTGATGGATTTTGTGGTATTGAGACAAGCCGATACGAGAATGAGCAGGAATGTTGTGGTAAAACATAATGAACGCAAGGAACGGCTCATGCCTTCACTTGTTGTGCCAAAATTAAGAAACTCAATTAAGACAAAGCCGACCCAGACAAGATGAGTCAACAGATAAATGGTTAAGCCATTCTTGAGATTTATGTCGATGTTTTTTTTTCTTAGAGATAGCAGACAGGCAAGAAATAGTGTTAGAACAAGTATGTCCAACCCAATACTGAGCCCATCTTTCCTTAGGTAGCGCATCACGTATGAAAAGAAGAAGGAGTAGGTAGCATAGGTGGCTAAGCAGAATCTCGGATTGTTGATGCAATTAAAAAAAAAGACAAATAAGAGGGGAGAAAAAAGCAGGCCGATAATGACCATCCATTGGAGAGATGCCATGAATGAAGATAGTCCAATCAAGCAAAGAATAAGTATACCATGAATTATACATAATGATGGTATACTGTTTCCAAGTATGTCAGGTTTGTATTTTATCATTTGACTGCAGCCTTGCATGATGTGAGACCTAACTGGGCCAATTGAGTCAGGTATGAATGGAGTGGAGTGATTGGAGGCAGTGTTCCCGTAAATGATTCGACTACCTCGCGATCTGCATTATTGAGGTATATCCACAAAGGAGTTCCATTCATCGACTCTCTAATGGGGGATATGATTTTGTCATCATCTTCTCTCCAAAGTCGTTTGGCATTGGCAACCAGCAGGTTCGCGTCTGCCTTTTGTAAGACTTGCAAGGGAATGGCCGATTTGTGTAGGGCTGGGTACTCAATCAGAATGATATCCGGTATTTGTTCCGCTTCGTTTAGTTGCCAGAAATCGGAAAGTTGTGTAGCACGCATAAAGGAACCGTCCTTGGTATTGAAGTCTTCACCGGCAACGACAATACGAACACGAAGCCCTTGAACACCCCATTGATTCCTAAGATATTTACTCAAGAAGCTTTTACCTTCCGAAGAATGAATGCTTAATAGGTTTATGACGGTCGGTCTTCCCGGTTGCAGATATCTGCTAAGCTGTCGACAGGCATACGAAGCGGCAATACGATTACATGTCTTCAGGAATCCGCGAAACTTCAAATTACTTGTGCCATTGAAAGCCGCAATAACAGGAAGTCCGGTTAGGCGCTCGCTTCGTTCCGCATCTCGTAACGTATGGTCAAGCAATTCAATGATTAGGAAGTAGATAATGATGAATACAATACTTCCAAGGAATGCAATAATGACATAAAGTGAGCGTTTGCGGCCATTATCTTTCAGTGGGTATTCAGGAACCGAGACATCTTTTAGATTTGTACTGTTCATCTCGGTGTTTCGTTTTTGAAGGATAGCTTTGTTCAGACCATCTATTTGTGCGGAGTAATAATTTTCAGCAAAAGAGATGGCACGTTCTTTTCGTTGGGTCTGCGTTCCCACCGGTGACATCTTCTCGTATTGGTCAAAGATGTCTTGTTGACGATCCAGAAGCACCTGTAATTCAGCGCCAGATTTGGCTTCTTCCACTAAAGCTTGTAGCCATTCATCTACCATGCTTTTGATGGAAACACCTTCTTTAGTGAAGTTCAAGGCATTGATATTGTCTGATAAGTCGCTAATCTGCTCTTCGGTCTCTTTAAGCAAATTCTTTTTCTTTGTCAATTCATTGTCAGATTCATGATTTTTGTCAGATATGAATATCTCACGTTTCATGATGTCTTGAGTCGTAGTACTTATCTTGTCCAGATTTTTTAGTAGATTGCTTTGGTTAATGATAGTTTGGGCCCTGACATCCATCTTCTCGTCTAATAGTTTTCTCAATGCTACAGCAGATTCGTACCGCCTCATGACTTCTTCCAGGCGGTCGTCTACTTCGTAGCGCGTAATAGCCAATGCCTTACTCTCCTCTGTGTAGTTGATAACCCGTTCCTGTATGTTATAGCGAGTCAGGTCATCTTCTGCATCACTAAGTTCTTTCTTCGATTTTTTTACTTGATCTTCGAAATAGCTGATAACGTCGTTGATGGCACTGAATCGGATTTCCTCATAGGCGGCACGCAACTCTTCAATAAGAAGTAACAGTGTCTGTTGGGTAAGTCCTGGGTCTGCGCTGGTGTAGGATAATTTCAAAATATCGCTGGTCGTTACTCGAACAATGTTGATGTTTTCAAGTGCCGCTAAACTATAAAAGGCTCCTCCTTGGTTAAACTTGATGTAAACAAAGTTACCTTTGTTATTTTTGTGATAATTAGTCAAGGCTTCTGCGGTCTTGTTCACATCTTTCCGGTCCACTAAAGCCAATACTTCTTTGGGAGTGGTTTGCAATAACTGGCGGTAGTGTAGTGCCTGTATGTATTGGTTGTCTTTCCATTCTTCTCCGTAGGTAAGAGAGATGGCTAACAGTCGGATAGATACCCGCTGCAGGGTGCTTTGAGATTTGGCAATGCCAATAAGGTTATCAAAGGTGCTGTTAATGGTGAATGAGTTGACTCTTGAACCGTCTATGGATATTTCATTGGTTACACCGGCATACAAACTGCCTTCTACCGTGTAGCTATAAGGCAAAAATTGGGTAAAGTATATGGTGAGAAGTGTGATAAAGAAACTTCCCCAAAATAACCAATAACGGATACGGTATAGAAATTGTGCAATGAATTTGGTTATTTCCATAGCGACAATATTATTCTTTAATAATCTTTACATTTGTGAGCATCTCTAATTGGATGATAGAGGCATGAAGGGATATTCTGGCTTGTTCGTAGTCAACGATGGCCGTGGAACGTCTGCTTCTTTCAATACCAAGTTCAATGATATCCAAATCGCCTTGAATAAAGCGGTTTTCAACAATTTTCATTTCTGCATTGTAAAGCGCCATTGTTTCTGCCTTGGCACGGATAGTCGCTAATTGGGCAGATACGGCATTGTATGCTTCAAGAATCAAGAGCCTTCTGGCTTCCATGACTTCCTCTTGGCTATAGCGTAATTGCTCTATCTGATACTTGTAGTCTTTCAATTTAGTTCCTCTGTTCAAAAGGTCACCCAATCCTATACTGACGGTAGCACCGACACTGAAGTTCTGTTGGGCACTTGCCATCGAGGTTTGGTAAACAGGGGTGAGCTCACTACTGTTGTTTGCCAAAACATTGTATCTGCCGTAGCCATAGGTTCCCTGCAGACGAAAATAATTGAGCCAGTCTCTCTTCTGGAGCTTGTAGTTGTTTTCGGCCTGTCTTACCTGAGATTCTGCACGCTTGATTGTTGCATTTTCTGTAATAGCCTCCAGGAAAATAGAAAGGGGAGGTAATTCAAAGTTTTCAATGTGGTCAAGACGAATGGAATCTGATACGAGTTTCTGTCGTGCTTCATTAATAGAATCCTGAATGTGTATTTCCATCAATTGCTTTAAGCGTTCTGCCTTTGAGATTTTCTGGGCAGAAAGGGATAATGTTACGGTCAGGAGTAATGCTGTGCATATTATCTGTTTCATGGCAGGAATTCTTTTCATTTGATGTTTGTCTGGTGGATTCCGTAATTATACGTCCTCTTTTTGGATAAATGCCGTGAAGGTGCGTAAGAGAATTTTCATATCCATTAAGAAAGAACATTCACGTGCATACCGAACGTCCAACTGTTTTCGTTCTTCGGCAGACATTCTTCCGGTATCTCCCCTTTTTTCCACTTGCCAAAGGCCTGTAAGTCCGGCAGGAGCCATGAAGCGGTCTATGTCTTTATCTGTTGTCAAGAGTTCTGCTTCATAAAGGGGAAGTGGACGATTGCCGACAACACTCATATCACCTATCAGGATATTAAAGAGTTGGGGAAGTTCGTCAATGCTATATTTACGAATGAAATGTCCGACCTTTGTGATGCGTGGATCATTTGCAATCTTGACGAAAGCATTGCTGTTATTTTGGGCTTTTTGTTTTTGAAAATCTTCTTCCAAAATTATTTCGTCGTCTCCAATCAGGATGTTCTGTAACTCTGTACCTTGTTGGGTGATGTCGTTAATTGTAATGTTGGCGGTATTCGTTCCTTGATAGGATTCGCTTTCATCTAATGCATATTGGTTCAAGGCACTTAACTCTTTCAAGCGACTGTCTGCATTGGTATACATGGAGCGGAATTTGTAGAAATTGAAAATCCGGTAGTTTGTACCAACTCGTTTGGAAGCGTAGATGACTTTCCCTTTGCTCTCAAGACGGATAGCCAGTGCAGTCAAAAGTAAGATGGGTGATAAAACGATGATAGCACATATAGCCATAACTATGTCAAATATTCGTTTCCCCAATGGCATTTTGAAAGGTTTTGGAACAGGATGCTCAGAGATGGACTTTGCAAACTCTTCTATTTTGTGTTTTCTGCGGACTTTGATATAGTGTTGAAGTGCTTTAAATTCAACTATTGTGGCTTTAGATGAAAGTGTGTTGCTTACTCCGCTACGTCTATATTTCTCTCTTGCTTCTTCAGATAACGTGTTGTCTACAAGCAGTGTGATATATACTCTTGGGAACTTCTGGTGTAACAGGCTTATTATGGAGGAGTCTTTGTCAAGGAATAAAGTTTGTTCAAACAAAAGCACTGTGTTGTATCTGTCTCGAATATTTTCGATGTAGGGAAACACTGCTTGAACGTCTGAATTGGCGATAAAAGTACCTTGAGCCATTCTCTGGAAATGACTTATTTGAGTTTTGTTATTGCCAATGTATATGAAATAAAACATTCAACAAAAAAAAATTATAGGAATCGCTTGATACGGACTTTTAATTCCATTGGATTGAATGGCTTTAGAATGAAATCTGCTGCACCTTGTTCAAGTAACTGAATGCGCTTGCTGGTACTGTCTTCTGATGAGAGAATAACGACAGGGATATGCTGATACAGTTGGTTCTGCTTGATATAGAGAAGGAACTCATCACCTTCCATGTGTGGCATATGAATATCTGAAATGATGAGATCCGGTTCATTCCCGGCCTCTAACCACTCGATTACTTTCAAAGGGTCTTCGAAATAAATCATTTCGAACTCGTTGTTGAGATAAACTCCAAGAACTTTTGCTATTGAGGCTTTGTCGTCAATGAGTACAATTTTCTTCATGATAAAACTGTGCTGATGTTTAAAATAGTTTGACGCAAAGATAAATTAAATTCTGTGAGATTGCACAAGGATTATCAACTTTTTTGCAGAAATATACACATATCTCGCACTAGAATTCAAATCGTAATTTCTCCTGCCAAGTTGGTAAGCCAAAGATGTCGGATTTCCTCATTGCTGTAGCCTTGTCCAAGTAAATACATGAGTTTTGTCACAGCACATTCGGGGGTACAGTCAAATCCGCATAGCAGGCCGGCTTCGATGAGTTGTAGGCTTGTTTCGTAAAGTCCCATTTCTACTGTACCGCGTTGGCATTGGGTGATGTTTGTAATGATAATACCTCTGTCGCGCGCTTCTTTTAGTTGCTGTACGAACCAGGCCTTTTGTGGAGCATTGCCACTGCCGTAGGTCTTCATGACAACTGCCTTGAGAGTAGAAACCTGAAAAATGGATTGGATAATATTTGGTTGGATGCCAGGGAAAAGGGTGAGCATGACGACATTGGAGTTCATGTCGTAATGAGGCTTCAGAGGTTGGTTCCAGTTCTTGGGCTTCCGGATGTGGTGATGGGCATATCGGATGTGAATGCCGGCTGTTGCCAGCACCGGATGATTAAAGGAGCGGAAGGCATTGAAGTTCTCGGAGTTTATCTTGCTGGTACGGTTTCCCCTCATCAGTTCGTTTTCAAAAAAAATGCACACTTCCGGCACAATAGCGTGCCCCTCATCATCCTTTGCAGCAGCGATTTCTATGGCCGTAATGAGATTTTCTTTACCGTCAGTTCTAAGGGTTCCTATAGGAAGTTGAGAGCCAGTCAGAATTACAGGTTTTGTCAAGTCTTCAAGCATGAAGCTCAATGCGCTTGATGTATAAGCCATCGTATCTGTTCCGTGGAGAATAACAAAGCCGTCGTACTGATTGTAATTCATTTCGATAATCTTTACAATCTTTGCCCAAAGTGCAGGCTCCATATTCGAGGAATCAATAGGCGGATTAAACTGATAGGCAGAGATGTTGTAATTGAATCTTTTGATTTCCGGTACATGTTTCTGTAGTTGGTCGAAATCAAAATTTTCTAAAGCCCCGGTTTCAGGGTTTTCAATCATGCCTATTGTGCCACCGGTGTAAATGATGAGTACGGATGGAGTGTCGTTCTTTGTCTTCATGCTTTTGCTATAATTGGATGCAAAGATACGGATTATATAGCAAAATGTAAGCGATAAGCTTTCATTTTGTTGTGATTGCCGTGTTTATCTGACGTAGAATTGTGTTTGAGCCTTACTTTTTTTTATCAGGCTTGTGGTGCGCACAACATCTCAATCAAACTTCTCTCCACAATGCATGATGCAGTGGTGTACGAAGTAGTTATTTGGTATGATGTTGATGTACGGTTTTGTATAGTTGTTCTCCTATTCCAATGGTATATCCTTGCTCGCAGTAGTATATGTTGGCATTTTTGTCACAAATAACGATAATAGGGAGAGTGGTTGGGTTGTGAAACATCATACTTTGAGCAATGGCCTGCTGGAGGTGTTGCTTGTCTACGTCCCAGTGTATATTTTGAGGCAGACCGGGAAACTCGGACAGGTTGAACCTCTCTTTTGCTTTTAGGCTGGGGAACAGCATGGTTATTTGCCCTCCCCATTGGTCAATCTGCTTACCATACAACGCAATGTCGCGCAAGACGTGGTTGGTGGGTTCTTCTCCCGCGCCTAAGATTCCAATGATTTGGAGTTTATTGCTACTCTCGAATGGAAGCAGTTGCTTTTCAAACTGTCCTAATATGTTGCTTGTCGTCTTAGGCTGGCGCAGGACAAGCGGAATGACTGTCTCTTCATTGGGGAGTATGTTAAAGAAGGTGACGCTGCATAGGACTTTCCCATTGAGTTGGCGTGTCCCGCTTACAAGCATATAATATCCTTCATCCAGCCGCGTTCCTTGACGTAGTAGATTCTTGTAGCTGGCTCCACCGCCCATATCCGCATCACCTTCATCGTAGGTGAGCAGTTTACACATGCCGTTTTCAAGTTTTGAGATGGTGAAGTGAGTGTAGTATTTGGGGTTCTCAATGCCGCCGCTTGTCTGATAAAAAGCACGGAGAGTTCCCTGCTGAGATGCTGTTGCTGAGTTTCGTTTGAGTTTTGCTTCGCAGACCTTATTCTCATGCAGGTAGCATATCTTCCCGGTAATCTCGTCTATCCATGATGGTATTCCCAAACTGCGGCAAACTGCGACAAAAAAGACTCCCAAGGAACGTGAATCGCTCGTATGGCTCTCGAATACGCCGCGTGGCGAAATGACAATTCCTGCGAGGTTACCTTTGTTGTTTATTCGGATGTTTTGTTCGCACCAGTCTATAAGGGCAAAGGGATTGGATAGTGTTTGACTTTTCAAGTCTTCTGGGAGTGCCTGCCGGAAGAAACTTTTATATGGAGTCATTGCCTCCAACTCTATGCGAGGAGCAAGCACATGAAGCCTGTATTCTTCTTCAGATATACCGGCCAGATGAGGAGAATGGGTGAGGTGGTCACTTAGGATTTCTTCCTGCGCATCTCTAAGGTCTTTCGCACTCAGGGTTTTCAGCAGGCTGAGAGCTGATTCTTTGTCTTTCGATTTTTGGATAAACCTTTTGATGCTTGGGTGATTGCCTCGACTTGCGGCAAGAAAGCGGGCAAACTCCTCTTGCGTAACTCCCTCTGACTTTAGCCATGCAAGTGCGCTGTCTGCTTCCATCATGGTGGATATGTAAGCAGAGCGGATGCTGTCTTCTTTGAAAATCCTCTCCTCGTTATCGGAGCGTTGCGCTTCGGTAACAGTCGGGAGGTGGTAATGTTCTTGTGGGGGAGTGATGTCAAAGCATTCTTCCTTAACCGTTCCCTGACCGCGTTGCAATGTGATGGCAATCTGGGAATCCTGTCCAATGCGTACTTTCTGATATCCGAAGGCACCTTCGTGCGAAGCCCAAATCATCATGTCGCCCAGACCGGCTGTAAGCGAGGTGGTTCCCTCTGGAGAAGTACGCTTGGTAACAGCTGTGTAAAACTCTGCGTAATTGTAGATTTTGAATTCTACGGTGGCACCGGACACGGGTCTCCCTTCTTCGTCGTTTACTGAGACTGTAATCTGGTCGCAGGGAGCATAGTTGTTGATTACATTGATTTCTGTATAGTTTTGCTCCTGATTCAAGATTTCTTCCTCTCCCGCATAGTGGCCGAACACTTTGGTGTGCATGAGCAAACTGCGTGAAGCCGGGGCGTTAAACCAACCTAAGTCGAGGACCGGCTCAGGCTCGCATGCGCCTAAGAAGTGCCACCTGCCGTCTACCCAGACTTCTACCCAGGCATGATTGTCATCCGTATGGGCCCAACGTGGCACGTAGACCTGACGTGCCGGAATGCCCACAGAGCGCATGGCTGCCACACAAAGGGTGCTTTCTTCTCCGCATCGTCCGTAGGCTGTACGGATGGATTGTAGAGGGGAGCTTGTTCTTCCGTCACTGGGTGTGTATGAGACTTTCTCGTGACACCAATGGTTGACTTCTATGGCCGCTTCCATCATACTCAATCCTTGGATGCGTGACTTGAGTTCCTGGTAGCAAAATGCTCTGGCTTCATCCAGTGGTTCGTTGTTTACACGTATGGGTAGGACAAAATGACGGATGAGTGAGTTGTCCATACTTTTTCCCCAGGGCATTTCGTGCAAGGCTTGTCGGGTGAGGCGTATTTGTCGGATGAAATATGCGGTATCGTGGTCTATGATGTCGCACAAGGGCATGTAGGCATATAGAAAGTGCAGGGCTTCGGTCTCGTAGCGACTCAGGCCCTTTATGCTTTTGGTCGGGAAATAGGATGGAATGCCTGTGGTGTTTACCCTGCTCTCAAAATCGGTTTCAACGAATTGGCGATACTGATTGTCGGGGATGAAATGTTCCGGCTGGCTGAAGCAGGATGTC
This sequence comes from Bacteroidales bacterium, assembly GCA_029227175.1. Taxonomy (GTDB): domain Bacteria; phylum Bacteroidota; class Bacteroidia; order Bacteroidales; family Bacteroidaceae; genus Bacteroides. The sequence continues at coordinate 17,650 of JAQXZK010000071.1, forward strand.
AGGAAGTATGCAAGTAGAAACAGAATAGGTAAGCGTTCTTTCATGTGTGTGGTCTTGTTATGGGGGGGCAAAGTTATTGTGCCTGTGTCATGAATTTCCAAGTTACGTTGCCTACGGTATCAGGCTTTCCTTTTTCTGGTTTAGCTATGGAGCCCTTCATTTTTCCGTTTTTCTGTCTGGTTACCTTGATTTCTCTCCAGGAATATGCGCCATTTTCGTAGTTGAAGGTTTCGCCGTCGTCGTCATATAGCAGGAATGTCCCGTCCTTTTGTCCATAATGCCTGATAATGAGGTTGACTTTTTCGCCTGCTTTCGGAGCATGAAGCCTGGCCTCCATCATGGGTATGATTGCTCCGTCGCGCACGAAGACAGGAATCTTGTCAAGTCCGGGTTTCACCGTGATGACCTCTCCGTTTCCGGCATATTCCCCGGTATAGAAGTCATACCAGTTGCCTTGGGGGAGAATGACGGTTCTGCTTTCCTGACCTTTGAACATAGGTGCCACAAGTAGGGATTCGCCTGCCATGTATTGGTCCTTGATTTCTTTTTGCACAGCTTCCAGATAGGGGTTGTTGTCCAGACTCTTCTCCTTGATGTCCGATGATGACATCTTCTTTGATTCTTGGTCGCTGAGAATCAAGTCCATGGCATAGAAGGGAGGCGTGCCGTTGAAGTGGTAGTTGGCGAAGGTCGTGTACCAGTATGGCATCATTTGCATTCTGAGCAAGGCATATTCCTTCACTTGTTCAGCGACTTCGGGGAATGTCCAGGGTTTGGTCCCGCTCGACCAAGCGTTTATCATGGCCATCGGTGAGAAGACGACAGACTGAAAGCGGCGCAGCCATTCCTCGCCGGTTTTTGAACTGCGCACCTCGGGTGTCCAGAGGGTGCCGCAGAAACCTGAATTGATGAGTGCCGTGATGAAATCCTGGTGGCTGTAATAGTCGTTATAGATGACATAGGGGAAGGACACTCCCCCTGCGTTTGAGGCTCTGACAAGGCCATACGTGCGTCGGTTCTGGGCTTTATAGAGGTCGTGGGTGATTTTTTCGACCCACAGACCGTATGTCTGGCGTAATTGCTCGGCCGAGATGTTGGAGGGGAATGTAGCGGCATCCGGCCACAGGTAGTAATCGTAGCCATCCACTTCGTCTACTTTATAGCCGCTGACTCCAATCTCAATATGTTCGGCTTTTAGTTTGTTCCCCCAGATTTCGCGTGCTTGTTGACAAGCAAAGTCGGGTACGATGCCGCACCATACCGTGTGCGAGCCTGATAGCGGATTGATGGCGTTGTATATGCTTGACTCGGGAGAGACGTATGGATTTGTCCACAAATTGATACGCACTTGCTTGTCGAGCATTGTCCGGACGAATGCCTTGGGGTCAGGAAAGCGTGTGGCATCCCATTCGAACGTGCAGGGATAGGACTTGCTTTGCCAGCCCGGCTCCAAGCCGATGAAGTCCAGCGGATAGCCTTTTTTCTCAAACTCATCGACTTCCTGCAAGACTTGTTGCGCGTTGTAGAGGCGGTGTGTGCGTTGGGTGAAGCCTAATCCCCATCTTGGCGGCAAGGTGCCACCTCCGCAGAAGAGGTTGTAACGTCGAATGGCATCCATCGGGGTTGGTCCGGCAAAGAGGTATATTTCTATGCCGGGGGCTGGTACGACTAATGAAATGGCATCTGAATAAGGGCGCGACGACCAGTTCTTGTCTGTATTGCGGTCTCGGGGGGCAGGGGCATTTGGACTGTCCTTCCGGCTGCCGGAACCGATGTAGACGCGCAGGTATCGGGCTGAGTTTATCAGGACGCCGTATCCGTTGCTTGAGATGTAGAAGGGAACCGGGGCGTGTGTGCGACCGTTGTCTTTTCCTCCGTAATGGTCGACGTGCAGGTCCAGAATCTTTCCCCGTTGTCGGATAGTCTGGAAGTTGAGGCCAAAGCCGTAAATCTGTTCTCCTTTTGCCAAGGGAAGGCTGAGATATGTCTTCCCATCAATCTGTTTGCCGGTAATGCCGGAGATTATAGTGGGAACGTCTGTCGTGCAGGGCAGTTTGGAAAGCCCCTCGTCTAATGGCTTGATGCCGGCAACACTCAGTAGAGAGTACGACTCGGGAGTGCCGTATGTCCCTTTCCATACACCGGGTTTTACCTGTTCCCATTTCCATTGTGCAGATACAGACAAAAAGAGTGACAAGCAGAGGAGCAGGGCAAAAGTCTTTTTTACGAATGAGAGTCGGATAGTCATACCAATATGTTTTTTCGTAGTGGATAGTAAAAAGTTTTTTCTCTAACGTTACAAAGGTAGTTCTTTCCGTGGTAATCTCCAATTCTTGAAGCCAAATCGGCCTATATAACGACAACAAACACGCAAGGGCAACCTACGTGTGAGGCTGACCGTTGCAGGCGAATAGCGGGATTGACCTGCTTCCATTCCACCCTGTTCATGCAGACCTGCGCCTTTCGACCCGGCAAAGAGGCGGACCGACCGGCATTGGAGAAATCTCTCAGTAGTATTTGCTTTATTGGTTAGTCAATCGGCCTCTTGCTGCGGAGAGAATCGACAGATGATGGGTTAATTCCCCGATTCCCGTCATGTGAAACTGCTCTTTGTTGAAGTTTCAATGTTTTTCCGCTGTGCGAAACCATACTCCGTCACGGCGAGACGTGTTTCTCACCGTGCGAGGTCTTCGTCGTATGGGCAATGGAGGAATTTCCTTGTCGCAAATTGATTCGTGATGGTTACGAAGTTCATTGTTTGTCAGCAATTCGTCTCGAAATAGTTACGGATAGCTTTTTATATGTCGCAATCGGCTTGGAAAAGTTTACGGAAGAAATTGCGACTTTAACAAAACCGTCTGTAAAGTTTACGAAACAAATTGCGACTTTGCAAAGTGACCTGTAAAGTTTACGGAAGAAATTGCGACTCTGACAATCCTTTCTGTAATATTTACGAGCTGTTTTGCAGCCAATCAATGTATTTGGAAAAGTTGACGGAAGAAATTGCGACTCTGACAATCCTAACTATAATATTCACGAGCTGTTTCGCAGCCAATCAATGCATTTGGAAAAATTGACGGAAAGAATTGCGAGTATGTACAAGGATGGTGGTGGGGGTGAGGATAAGATAGGTTCCATCTCAGCATAATAATCAAGCAAGCTTGTTGTTTCTGCATTCGATTTGCACTATCTTTGTCCGCATCAATAAAATTAGTGTTATGAGAAACAAGAGAATTAGTCTTTTAGTTGTGGGCGCGTTGCTGGCAGGAGCCATGCACGTGTATGCCCAAACCAAGATGCCACCGGCTTGGCAGTCAAGTCTGGTGCAGGTTACGGAAGAGGGTAAGCTGGTTTATCACCCGGACGAAGAGGGGAATGTCATACCTGATTTCAGTCGGGTGGGGTATCATCACGGAGATAGGAGCATCCCGGTGACGGCTGTTACCAAAACGATAGAACCATTACGCGGCGACAATTATGCGCACATACAGCAGGCTATCGATGAGTTGTCTGCTCTGCCGCTGGACGGGCAGGGGCATCGGGCCACGTTGTTGCTCAAGCGGGGCATTTACGAGGTATCAAAGACGTTGCAGATAAAGGCGGACGGTATTGTTATCAGGGGCGAGGGAAGTAATTCGAACGAAACCCGACTGATTGCAACGTTCAGGGAACGCAATGCGCTGATAAGAATTAGCGGAGAGGGACAGCCGTCCGAGGTAAGCGGTTCTCGGGTGAAGATACGTGACAGGTTTGTGCCTGTCGGTACACACAAGATGGTCGTGGAAGGTGGCGGACGTGTATTCAGCCGTGGTGACAGGGTGATGGTCTACCGACCGGCAACCGATAATTGGATTCATGACTTGAAGATGGACCAAATAGAGGAACGTCGTGGCACCCGGCAGTGGAAGGCGGCTGAGTATAATCTGGCTTTCGAGCGCGAGGTGACGCAGGTGAAGGGTGACACGATATGGATAGACAATCCCGTGGTGATGCAGATGGAAGAGAAATACGGGGGCGGAGAGGTCTATCGCTACACGTTCGACGGCCGAATCAGTGAGGTGGGCGTCGAAAACCTGTGCCTAGAATCTGTTTACAACGACTATGAGGACTTGAATCATGCGTGGATTGGCGTTCAGGTAGATAAGGCGGAGAATTGCTGGATACAGCATGTGACGTCAAGATATTTTGCATACAGCTGTGTGAGTCTTGAGCACTTTGCCAAGAATGTGACGGTACTCGACTGCCGCATGCTGGAGCTGAAGGGCCTCATTACAGGTGGCTATCGCTATTCCTTTAATAATAATGGGCAGCAGAATCTCTTTATGAATTGTCAGGCGACGGAGGGGCGTCACGATTTTGTAACCGGTGCCAGGACGTTGGGGCCTAATGTGTTTTATAACTGTACCGCCTTTCAGACATACGCCGACATCGGTCCGCATCATCGTTGGAGTTGCGGCACATTATATGATAACATCTACACAGACGGCGAAATCAATGTGCAGGACCGTGGCAAGATGGGCTCCGGACATGGATGGGCCGGCGTCAATCAGGTTCTGTGGAATTGCAGGATGAAGAGCGGAGCCATACAGAATCCTTGGGTTTCCGGAAAGAATTACAGCATAGGGACAAAGGGCGTGAAGCGTGAGGGGGCGAACAAAGGGCGTCCTGAGGGCGTTTGGGAAGGTCAGGGAGAAACCAATGTGTTCCCGCGCTCATTGTATCAGGCCCAACTTCAGGCCAGACTGTCGTACGACTTGAAGACGATGACTAAATAGGGCATCGTACCTAAACAGATGGTGCCGCTCCTGCCTGCGTGTTTATGAATAAGCGTTGTTATATATACATTCTCATCCTTCTTTTAGGAGCATTGAACGGTGCGCCTACGATAAGTGCGGCCGGTTATAAGACCTTGTGGAAGCAGTTTGAAGAGGCAAAGGAA
>JAQXZK010000072.1 GCA_029227175.1 Bacteroidales bacterium
AATGAAGAATATGATTCTTTTTGCTCGCAAACGTGGCGGCAAATCTATGGCAGATAAGTTAGCGTCTGAGATTATGGATGCATTTAACGAACAGGGTGGTGCTTTCAAGCGTAAGGAGGATATGCATCGTATGGCTGAAGCTAACCGCGCATTTGCACACTTCAGATTCTAAATTTCGAAAAATACGATTATGGCAAAGCAAGATTTACATTTGACGCGTAACTTCGGTATCATGGCTCATATTGATGCCGGTAAGACTACAACGTCAGAACGTATCCTTTTCTATACAGGTAAAACTCATCGTATTGGTGAGGTGCATGATGGTGCTGCTACAATGGACTGGATGGCTCAGGAGCAGGAACGTGGTATTACTATTACTTCTGCTGCTACAACCGCATATTGGACTTATGCAGGCCAGAAATATAAATTTAACTTGATTGATACTCCGGGACACGTCGATTTTACAGCTGAGGTTGAGCGTTCTTTGCGTGTGCTTGATGGTGCTGTGGCTACATACTGTGCAGTTGGTGGCGTTGAACCGCAGTCAGAAACTGTATGGAGACAGGCTGACAAGTACAACGTACCTCGTATTGGTTATGTCAACAAGATGGACCGTTCCGGTGCGGATTTCTTTGAAGTTGTTCGTCAGATGAAAGACGTTCTTGGCGCTCATCCTTGCGTGCTTTCAGTTCCAATTGGCGCGGAAGAAAACTTCAAGGGTATTGTTGACCTTATCAAGATGAAGGCTATCCTTTGGCATGATGAAACAATGGGTGCTGAGTATTCCGTTGAGGAAATCCCGGCTTCAATGAAGGATGAATGTGAAGAATGGCGCCAGAAGTTGGTTGAAATCGCAGCTGAACAGGATGAAAATCTGATGGAGAAGTTCTTTGAGGATCCAGATTCTATCACAGAAGAAGAAATGATTGCTGCTATCCGTAAGGGTTGTCTAGCATTGGATATTGTGCCGATGACATGTGGTTCTTCATTTAAGAATAAGGGTGTACAGACATTGCTTGATTATGTTTGTATGTTCTTGCCTTCTCCTTTGGATACACCGAATATTATCGGTACAAATCCTGAAACCGGTGCTGAGGAAGACCGCAAACCTGATGAAGACGAACACACCTCTGCGCTTGCGTTCAAGATTGCTACAGACCCGTATGTGGGTCGTCTCACCTTCTTCCGTGTTTATTCAGGTAAGATTGAGGCTGGCTCATATATATTCAACTCTCGCTCAGGCAAGAAGGAACGTGTGTCTCGTTTGTTCCAGATGCACTCTAACCATCAGAACCCTGTAGAAGTTGTTTCAGCCGGTGATATTGGCGCAGGTGTAGGTTTTAAGGATATCCATACAGGCGATACCTTGTGTGATGAAGAAGCACCACTTGTACTTGAATCCATGGATTTCCCAGATCCGGTTATAGGTATCGCTGTCGAGCCTAAGACACAGAAGGATATGGACAAATTGTCAAATGGTTTGGCTAAGTTAGCCGAAGAAGACCCGACATTTACAGTACGTACGGACGAACAGTCTGGTCAGACTGTAATATCTGGTATGGGTGAGCTTCATTTGGACATCATTATCGACCGTTTGAAGCGTGAGTTCAAGGTTGAGTGTAATCAGGGTAAGCCTCAGGTTAATTATAAGGAAGCAATTACCAAGACGATCAATCTCCGCGAAGTCTATAAGAAACAGTCGGGTGGTCGTGGTAAGTTTGCAGATATCATCGTCAACGTAGGTCCTGTTGATGAAGACTTCAAGGAAGGTGGCCTTCAGTTTGTAAACGAAGTGACAGGCGGTAATATTCCTAAGGAATTTATTCCTTCAGTTCAGAAGGGATTCCAGACGGCGATGAAGAATGGTGTGCTTGCTAACTTCCCATTGGATTCCTTGAAGGTTACGCTGCTGGATGGTTCCTTCCACCCGGTGGACTCAGACCAGTTATCGTTCGAAATTTGTGCTATTCAGGCATATAAAAATGCATGTTCAAAGGCTGGTCCTGTTTTGATGGAGCCAATTATGAAGCTTGAGGTTGTTACTCCGGAAGAAAACATGGGTGACGTGATCGGTGACTTGAACAAACGTCGTGGCCAAGTTGAGGGTATGGAAACAAGTCGCTCTGGTGCTCGTATCGTTAAAGCTATGGTTCCATTGGCTGAAATGTTCGGTTACGTAACAGCACTTCGTACAATTACTTCTGGTCGTGCAACATCTTCAATGACTTACGATCACCACGCTCAGGTTTCAAGTTCAATAGCAAAGGCTGTTCTTGAAGAAGTAAAGGGACGTGTAGACCTTATTTAATTTTAAAAAAAACTTCAGTGGGTTAGCGAATGACTCTTAACCCACTGAATTTTGTATAACAAGTAAATCAAATATTATGAGTCAAAAAATTAGAATCAAACTTAAGTCTTATGATCACAACTTGGTAGATAAGTCTGCTGAGAAAATTGTAAGAACAGTTAAATCAACAGGTGCAATTGTTAGTGGCCCAATTCCTCTCCCAACTCACAAGCGCATCTTTACTGTTAATCGTTCGACTTTCGTAAACAAGAAGTCACGTGAACAATTTGAACTCTCTTCATATAAGAGACTTATCGACATCTACAGTTCTACTGCTAAAACTGTGGACGCTCTGATGAAGCTTGAGTTGCCAAGTGGTGTTGAAGTGGAAATTAAAGTTTAATGTTATCAAAAATTAGTTGAAATGCCAGGATTATTAGGAAAAAAAATCGGAATGACATCCGTTTTCAGTGCCGAGGGTAAGAATGTACCATGCACTGTTATCGAAGCAGGTCCTTGTGTTGTAACTCAGGTTAAAACTATCGAAAAGGATGGTTATGAAGCTGTTCAGCTTGGTTTTCAGGAGTGCAAGGAAAAGCACACCACAAAGCCGATGTTGGGCCATTTTAAGAAGGCAGGAGTTACTCCCAAGAAACACTTGGCTGAGTTCAAGGAATTTGAAACAGAACTAAACCTTGGTGATACCGTAACCGTAGAGCTTTTTGGTGATGCTTCTTTCGTAGACGTGATTGGAACATCTAAAGGTAAGGGTTTCCAGGGTGTTGTAAAAAGACATGGTTTTGGCGGTGTTGGTCAGTCAACTCATGGTCAGCATAACCGTCTTCGTAAGCCAGGTTCAATCGGAGCTTGTTCATATCCTGCAAAAGTATTCAAGGGTATGCGAATGGGTGGACAGTTGGGCGGAAACCGTGTTACTGCTCAAAATCTTCAGGTTTTAAAGGTAATTGCAGAACATAACCTTCTCTTGGTTAAGGGATCGGTTCCGGGATGCAAAGGTTCAATCGTTTTAATTGAGAAATAATGGAAGTTAACGTATTAAATATTAAAGGTGAAGACACCGGAAGAAAGGTTACGTTAAATGAATCTATCTTCGGAATTGAACCAAACGATCATGCGATTTATCTTGATGTTAAGCAGTTCATGGCTAACCAGCGTCAGGGTACACATAAGTCAAAGGAAAGAAGCGAGGTAAGCGGTTCTACCAAAAAGATCGGCCGTCAAAAAGGAGGAGGTGGTGCTCGTCGTGGTGACTTGAACTCACCGGTGCTCGTTGGTGGTGGTCGTGTATTTGGTCCAAAACCACGTGATTACAGTTTCAAGCTCAACAAGAAGGTTAAGGATTTGGCACGTAAGTCTGCTCTTTCTTATAAGGCAAAGGAAGGTGCAATTGTTGTTTGTGAAGACTTTAATTTTGATGCTCCAAAAACGAAAGATTTTGTTGCATTCATAAATAATCTTAAAGTTTCAGGCAAGAAGCAGCTTATCGTTTTGCCAGAAGTTAATAAAAATGTATATTTGTCGGCTCGTAATGTGAAGGGTTCTTCCATACAGACAGTTTCTGGCGTTAATACATACCGTGTATTGGATGCCAATGTTCTTGTATTGACTGAAGGCGCGCTTGCAGCACTTGACAGTATCTTAAAATAAGGGAGGCTTAAATAATGGCAATAATTATTAAACCATTAGTAACAGAAAAGATGACTAAAATCACCGAAAAGCAGAATACGCGTTTCGGATTTGTTGTTCGCCCTGATGCTAATAAACTTGAAATTAAGAAGGAAGTTGAAGCTCTTTATAATGTTACGGTACTTGACGTTAACACTATGAGGTATGCAGGAAAAAGTAAGTCTCGTTACACTAAGGCTGGTTTGCTGAAGGGACGTACCAATGCATACAAGAAAGCAATTGTTACGTTAAAGGAAGGTGATACTATCGACTTTTATAGTAATATCTAACATAACAAATGGCAGTACGTAAATTTAAGCCCACGACACCAGGGCAAAGACACAAAATTATTGGTACCTTCGAAGAAATTACTGCACGGGTACCAGAAAAATCTCTTGTATTCGGTGTAAAGAAGAGTGGTGGTCGTAACAATGTAGGTAAGATGACTATGCGCTACATTGGTGGTGGCCACAGAAAAGTTCTTCGTGTTATTGATTTTAAGAGAAACAAAGATGGTGTTCCAGCAACAGTAAAAACTATCGAGTATGATCCAAACAGATCTGCTCGTATCGCTTTATTGTTTTATGCTGATGGTGAAAAACGTTATATTATCGCTCCTAATGGTTTGCAAGTAGGTGCAACAGTGATGTCAGGTGAGGATGCTGCTCCTGAAATCGGTAATGCTCTTCCACTTGCTGTTATTCCTGTAGGTACTGTAATTCATAATATTGAATTGCGTCCGGGGCAGGGTGCTGCACTCGTCCGTTCTGCAGGTAATTTTGCTCAATTAACTTCACGTGAAGGTGATTACTGTGTTATTAAGTTGCCTTCAGGTGAGCTTAGAAAGATTCTTTCTTCTTGTAAAGCTACAATCGGTAGTGTTGGTAACTCAGATCACGCACTTGAGTCTTCGGGTAAGGCAGGCCGTTCTCGTTGGCTCGGACGTCGTCCTCATAACCGTGGTGTTGTTATGAATCCACATGACCATCCGATGGGTGGTGGTGAGGGCCGTCAGTCTGGTGGTCATCCAAGATCTCGTAAGGGCTTATATGCTAAGGGTCTTAAGACACGTGCACCTAAGAAGCAGTCTAATAAGTATATTATCGAGAGAGCAAAGAAGTAATCATATTAATTGAGTAAATTATGAGTCGTTCTTTAAAAAAAGGTCCATACATTAATGTAAAGCTCGAAAACAAAATTCTAGCAATGAATGAATCGGGCAAAAAGGTTGTAGTGAAAACGTGGGCCAGAGCATCAATGATATCTCCTGATTTCGTTGGACATACCGTTGCTGTTCATAATGGAAATAAATTCATTCCTGTTTACGTTACTGAGAATATGGTTGGCCATAAACTTGGTGAATTTGCTCCAACACGAACCTTTAGAGGTCATGCAGGAAATAAGAAAAAATAAGCAGGATTAATTGAAAAAAATAAAGTAAATAATGGGAGCAAGAAAAAAAATATCGGCTGATAAGAGAAAAGAAGCCCTTAAATCCTTGTATTTTGCAAAGTTGCAGAATGTCCCTACCTCACCTCGCAAAATGCGTCTTGTCGCTGACATGATTCGTGGCATGGAAGTAAACAAGGCTCTTGGCGTTTTGAAGTTTTCTACTAAAGAGGCTGCTGGTCGTGTGGAAAAATTACTTCGTTCTGCAATTGCCAACTGGGAACAGAAAAACGAACGTAAGGCCGAAAGTGGTGAATTATACGTAACCAAGATTTTTGTTGACGGTGGCTCAACTCTTAAGAGAATGCGTCCAGCGCCTCAGGGTAGAGGTTATAGAATTCGTAAACGTTCTAATCATGTTACGCTGTTCGTTGGCTCTAAAACTAATAATGAAGATTAAAAAATAGGAACATGGGACAGAAAGTTAATCCAATAAGCAACCGTTTAGGTATCGTTAGAGGTTGGGATTCTAATTGGTATGGCGGCAAGAATTATGGTGATTCTATCTTGGAAGATAGCAAAATCCGTAAATATTTGAATGCTCGTCTTGCTAAAGCCAGTGTTTCTCGTATTGTAATTGAACGTACCTTGAAGCTTGTCACTATTACTGTTTGCACATCTCGCCCTGGTATTATCATTGGCAAGAATGGACAAGAGGTAGATAAGTTGAAGGAAGAACTCAAGAAAGTTACAGATAAAGATATTCAGATTAATATCTTTGAGGTTAAACGTCCTGAACTTGATGCAGTGATTGTTGGTAATAATATTGCTCGTCAGATTGAGGGTAAGATTGCTTATCGTCGTGCAATCAAGATGGCTGTTGCCAACACGATGCGCATGGGTGCTGAAGGTATCAAGATACAGATTTCTGGTCGTCTCAATGGTGCAGAAATGGCCCGTTCAGAGATGTACAAGGAGGGTCGTACTCCGCTTCACACATTCCGTGCTGATATTGATTATTGTAATACAGAGGCTCTTACAAAGGTTGGCCTTCTCGGCATAAAGGATTGGATCTGTCGTGGTGAGGTTTATGGCAAGCGTGATCTCGCGCCTAACTTTACACAGAGCAAGGAAACAGGTCGTGGCAACAATGGCGGAAACGGTGGCCGTAACTTTAAGAGAAGGAAAAGTAATCGTTAACGAATCTCACTTTACACAATTATGTTACAACCAAAGAAAACAAAGTTCAGAAGACAGCAAAAAGGCCGCCAAAAAGGTAACGCTCAGCGTGGCAACCAATTGGCTTTTGGCTCTTTTGGTATTAAAGCTTTGGATACAAAGTGGATTACCGGTCGTCAAATTGAAGCTGCTCGTATTGCAGTAACAAGATATATGCAACGTCAGGGTCAGATTTGGATTCGCATATTCCCTGATAAACCAATCACTCGTAAGCCTGCCGATGTACGTATGGGTAAAGGTAAGGGTAGCCCAGAAGGTTTCGTGGCTCCTGTAACACCAGGACGTATTCTGATTGAGGCTGATGGTGTCTCTTACGAAATTGCCAAGGAGGCTTTGCGCTTGGCTGCTCAAAAACTTCCTATTACGACAAAGTTTGTGGTAAGAAGAGATTATGATGCACAAAATGCTAATTTGTAAATCGTATGAAAATAGCAGAAATTAGAGAAATTCCAACCGCAGACTTGGTTGAAAGAATTGCTACAGAAGTAGCTAATTATAATCAAATGGTTTTAAATCATTCTATTTCTCCACTTGACAAGCCTTCTCAGATTAAAGATCTTAGAAGAACTATTGCTCGTCTTAAGACAGAGTTGCGTCAGAGAGAAATCAATACTAAATGATTACCTTGATGGAAGCAAGAAATTTAAGAAAAGTAAGAACGGGTGTCGTGATTAGTACAAAGATGGATAAAACCATCACTGTTGCTGCAAAATTTAAGGAAAAGCACCCAATTTATGGTAAGTTCGTTAGCAAAACAAAGAAATACCATGCTCATGATGAAAAGAATGAGTGCAATGTTGGCGATACTGTTCTAATTATGGAAACTCGTCCTTTGAGCAAATCAAAGAGATGGAGATTAGTTGAAATTATCGAAAGAGCTAAGTAATTATGATACAAGCAGAATCAAGACTCACGGTTTGTGATAATAGTGGAGCTAAGGAGGCACTTTGTATTCGTGTTTTGGGCGGAACAGGTCGTCGTTATGCTTCTGTAGGCGATGTGATTGTCGTTTCTGTAAAGAGCGTCATCCCATCGAGTGATATTAAAAAAGGTGCTGTGTCTAAGGCTTTGATTGTACGAACAAAGAAAGAAATTAGACGTGCAGACGGTTCTTATATTCGCTTCGACGACAATGCTTGTGTTCTTTTGAACAATGCTGGTGAAATTCGTGGTAGCCGTATATTTGGTCCAGTAGCTCGTGAATTACGTGCTACAAATATGAAAGTTGTTTCACTTGCACCTGAAGTACTTTAATCCAGTAAAACGATTTAGGTAATGGCAAAATTACATATTAAGAAAGGTGACACAGTCTACGTTAATTCTGGTGAGGATAAAGGTAAGACTGGACGCGTATTGAAGGTTCTTGTGAAAGAGAATCGTGCCATAGTTGAGGGTGTCAATATGGTATCAAAAAGTACCAAGCCTAGTGCAAAGAATCCTCAAGGAGGAATTGTTAAGCAAGAAGCTTCTCTTCATGTCTCAAAATTAAACTTGATTGATCCAAAGAGTGGTAAGCCTACTCGTATTTCAATCAAGATTAAGGAAGATGGTTCAAAAGTACGTGTATCTAAAAAATCAGGAGAGGAGATTAAATAATGAGCAATACTGCAAGTTTTAAAAAAGATTATGCTGAGCGTATTGCTCCAGCATTGAAGGAAAAATTCCAGTACTCTTCTTCTATGCAGATTCCAGTACTCAAGAAGATTGTTATTAATCAGGGTTTGGGTATTGCTGTAGCAGACAAGAAGATTATCGATGTCGCAATCAATGAAATGACAGCTATTACAGGTCAGAAGGCAGTAGCTACCGTTTCTCGTAAGGATATTGCAAACTTCAAGTTGCGCAAAAAAATGCCCATTGGCGTAATGGTAACATTGCGTCGTGAGCGTATGTATGAGTTTCTTGAGAAACTTGTTCGTGTTGCTTTACCACGTATCCGTGACTTTAAGGGCATTGAGAGTAAATTTGATGGTCGTGGAAACTATTCACTTGGTATTCAGGAACAGATTATTTTCCCTGAAATCAATATTGATAGCATCACAAGAATCCTTGGTATGAACATCACTTTCGTTACAACGGCGAAGACCGATGAAGAAGGTTATGAGTTACTTAAGGCATTCGGTTTACCATTTAAGAACGCAAAAAAGGATTGATAAGCTATGGCTAAAGAATCAATGAAGGCACGCGAGGTTAATCGCGCGAAGTTAGTTGCAAGATATGCTGCTAAGCGTGCAGCACTGAAGGAAATTGTTAGAACAGGAGATCCTGCAGATGCTTACGAAGCAGCTCAAAAGCTTCAGGCTATTCCTAAGAATGCAAATCCAATCCGTTTGCATAATAGATGCAAACTCACAGGTCGTCCTCGCGGTTTTATACGTCAGTTCGGAATCTCACGTATTCAATTCCGTGAAATGGCTTCTAATGGTTTGATTCCTGGAGTAAAAAAGGCAAGCTGGTAATTTTATTTAAATATTGTCAGGGCAGTCCTGATTAATTTAATTTTATATATTTATGACAGATCCAATAGCTGATTATTTGACAAGGTTGCGTAATGCAATTCAGGCAAAGCACAGAGTTGTAGAAGTCCCTGCGTCAAATTTGAAGAAGGAGATTACAAAGATCCTCTTCGAAAAGGGTTATATCTTGAACTATAAGTTTATAGAGGATGGCCCGCAAGGCACTATTAAGGTGGCCTTGAAATACGATCCTATCAACAAGGTAAACGCAATTAAGAAGCTGGAGAGAGTTTCTACTCCAGGTATGCGTAAGTATACTGGATATAAGGATATGCCACGTGTGATTAATGGTTTAGGTATTGCTATAATATCTACTTCCAAGGGTGTTATGACAAACAAGGAAGCTGCTGATCTTAAGATTGGTGGTGAGGTATTGTGCTACGTTTATTAATAGGAGGAATTAGCAATGTCTAGAATAGGTAAATTGCCCATTAGCATACCAAGTGGTGTTACTGTATCTTTGAAAGATAATGTTGTTACAGTTAAGGGTCCTAAGGGCGAAATGACACAATTTGTCGACCCTTCTATTTCTGTAACTATTGAAGATGGTCATGTATCTTTCTCAGAGGTTGAGGATGCATTACTTGATAATCCCAAGCAGAAGCACGCATTCCATGGCTTGTATCGTGCGCTGGTAAACAATATGATTGTTGGCGTATCTGAGGGTTATAAGAAAGAACTTGAACTTGTGGGTGTTGGTTATCGAGCATCTAATCAGGGAAATATTATTGAACTCTCCTTAGGTTATACTCATAATATTTTTATCCAGCTTCCAAGTGAAATTAAGGTTGAAACCAAGTCAGAGCGTAATAAAAATCCATTGATTATACTTGAATCATGCGACAAGCAGTTGCTTGGTCAGGTATGTTCTAAGATTCGTTCTTTCCGTAAGCCTGAACCGTACAAGGGTAAGGGTGTTAAGTTTGTTGGCGAAGAAATTCGTAGAAAGTCTGGTAAGTCTGCCGGTGCTAAGTAATAATCATTTAAATTGATAATATTATGACAACAAAAATAGAAAGACGTATTAAAATTAAATATAGAATTCGTAATAGAATCTCTGGAACTGCTTCTTGTCCTCGTATGACAGTTTTTAGAAGCAATAAGCAGATTTATGTCCAGGTTATTGACGATATTTCTGGTAAGACTTTAGCTGCAGCTTCATCACTTGGCATGACTGAAAAAGTTACTAAGAAGGAACAGGCAGCAAAGGTTGGCGAACTCATTGCAAAGAAGGCGCAGGAAGCTGGTATTACCACTGTTGTTTTCGATCGTAATGGTTATCTTTATCATGGTAGAGTAAAAGAGGTTGCTGATGCAGCTCGTAACAACGGACTTAAATTTTAATCATTATGGCAGGACTTAAAAATAACGTAAAAATATCTAGCGATATAGAATTAAAAGATCGTCTCGTTGCTATTAATCGTGTTACTAAGGTTACAAAGGGTGGACGTACATTTACTTTTGCTGCTATTGTAGTTGTAGGTAATGAGGATGGTGTCATCGGCTACGGTCTTGGTAAAGCTGGCGAAGTAACAGCTGCTATTGCTAAGGGTGTAGAATCTGCAAAGAAAAATTTGGTAAAGGTTCCTGTTATTAAAGGAACTGTACCACACGAACAGTCTGCAAAGTTTGGCGGTGCTGAGGTATTCATAAAGCCAGCCTCTCACGGTACTGGTGTTGTTGCTGGTGGTGCTATGCGTGCTGTACTTGAGAGTGTCGGTATAACAGATGTTCTTGCGAAGTCTAAGGGCTCATCTAACCCGCATAATTTGGTAAAGGCCACAATTCTTGCGCTGAGTGAAATGCGTGATGCAAGAACTATTGCTCAGAATCGTGGAATAAGTGTAGAAAAAGTATTTAGAGGCTAAGGAGGATACAATTATGGCAATTATAAAGATTAAGCAAACGAAAAGTCGAATCGGTGCTCCTAAAAATCTTAAGCGTACTCTTGATGCACTTGGTCTTCACAAGTTGGGTCATATTGTAGAACATGAAGATAATGCTTCAATTCTTGGTATGGTCGACAAGGTTAAGCACTTAGTTACTATTGTAGAATAAACATTGTTGAATTAAATTTGAGTTACAATATGGACTTAAGTAATTTGAAACCCAATGAGGGCTCTGTAAAGACTCGTAAAAGAATTGGACGTGGTCCAGGTTCTGGTTTAGGTGGCACTTCTACAAGAGGTCATAAGGGTGCAAAGTCAAGATCAGGTTATAAGAATAAAATTGGTTTCGAAGGTGGTCAGATGCCTTTGCAACGTCGTGTTCCTAAATTCGGCTTTAAGAATATCAATCGCGTAGAATATAAGGCAATTAATATCGAGTTGATTCAGAAATTAGCTGAAGCAAAGAATCTTCAGACAGTTACTGTAGACGAGTTGATAAATGCCGGATATGTTTCTGCAAAGCAATTGGTAAAAGTATTGGGAAACGGAACTTTGACTGCTAAGCTTGATGTGCAGGCACATGCATTCTCTAAGACTGCGGTAGCTGCTATTGAGGCTGCTGGTGGACAGGTTGTAAAACTTTGATTCCATGAGAAAAGCTATAGAAACATTAAAGAATATATGGCGGATAGAGGATTTGCGTCAGCGAATCCTCATCACCATATTGTTTGTTGCAATTTATCGATTTGGATCGTATGTGGTTCTGCCTGGAATTAATCCAAGTATGTTATCGCAGTTGCATCAACAGACAAGTGGTGGCCTTCTTGCATTGCTGAATATGTTTTCTGGTGGTGCATTTTCAAATGCATCAATATTTGCTTTGGGTATTATGCCATACATTACAGCTTCCATTGTGGTACAGTTGTTTGGTTTTACTATTCCATACTTCCAGAAACTTCAAAAAGAGGGTGAAAGTGGACGTAGAAAGATGAATCAGTATACTCGCTACTTGACTATACTTATTCTTTTTATCCAGGGTCCTTCATATCTTTTCAATTTGAAGATGCAAGCTGGTCCTGCAATCAATGCTTCTTTAGATTGGACTCCGTTCATGTTTACTTCAAGCATCATCCTTGCTGCTGGTAGTATGTTTATTTTGTGGTTGGGTGAGAGAATTACAGATAAGGGTATTGGTAATGGTATTTCTTTTATCATCCTTATTGGTATTATTGCTCGTCTTCCACAAGCACTTTTCCAGGAATTAGTTTCTCGTATGACAGATAAGACGGGTGGTTTGATTATGTTTTTGATCGAAATTTTTGTCTTATTGATTGTCTTTGCTGCTGCAACACTTCTTGTACAAGGTGTTCGCAAGGTTCCTGTACAGTATGCCAAGAAGATGGTAGGAAATAAGACTTACGGTGGTGCACGTCAGTATATTCCATTGAAGGTAAATGCTGCCAATGTAATGCCTATTATTTTTGCTCAGGCAATTCTCCTTATTCCTATTACGATTGTAGGTTACTCTACGGCTAACGTTGCAAATCCTATTGTACGAGCACTTACAGATCATACGAGTTTCGGATATAACTTTGTTTATGCTGTCTTGATTATATTGTTCACGTATTTTTATACTGCGATAACAATCAATTCACATCAGATGGCAGAAGATATGAAGCGTAATAATGGCTTTATTCCGGGTATTAAACCAGGTAAGCCTACTTCTGATTTCATTGACGGAATTATGGATCGTATTACTCTTCCGGGTTCTATTTTCTTAGCTCTTGTGGCAATCATGCCTGCATTTGCAGGAGTGTTTGGAGTTAAAACGGAATTTGCACAATTCTTTGGTGGAACCTCTTTGTTGATTCTTGTAGGTGTAGTACTTGATACTCTTCAACAAGTAGAAAGTCATTTGCTTATGAGACATTATGATGGTTTGTTGAAGAGTGGCCGTATCAGAGGCCGTAGTGGTAGTATAGCTGCCTATTAAACATTGTATAAATGGTGTATCTGAAGACAGACGAGGAAATTGAGTTACTTCGTGCAAGTAATGATTTGGTTGGACAAACACTTGGAGAGTTAGCCAAGGTTATAAAACCAGGTATAACAACGAAGAAACTTGATTGTATTGCAGAAGAGTTTATTCGTGATCATGGTGCATTCCCAACTTTTAAGGGTTATCCTAATCCGAATGGAACTCCTTTCCCCGCATCTATCTGTACTTCTGTTAATGAGCAGGTTGTTCATGGTATTCCTGGAGATGTTGTCTTAAAAGACGGTGATATTGTTTCCGTTGATTGTGGTACCATGTTGAATGGCTTCTGCGGTGATTCTGCTTACACGTTCTGTGTAGGTGAGGTATCTGAGGAGGTTAGAAAATTGCTCAGAGTTACAAAGGAATCCCTTTATTTGGGCATTGAGAATGCTGTTCCTGGAAAACGTTTGGGTGACATTGGTTATGCTGTTCAGACGCATTGTGAAAAGAATTCTTATGGCGTTGTACGTGAGTTCGTCGGCCATGGAATTGGTCGTGAGATGCATGAAGAGCCTATGGTACCTAATTACGGAAGACGAGGCACAGGAGTTCTCTTGAAGAATGGTATGTGTATTGCTATTGAACCAATGATAACCTTACGTAGCCGTCAGCTTGTTATGGAAGACGATGGGTGGACTGTAAGAACGAAGGATCATATGTGCGCAGCTCATTTTGAGCATACGATTGCTATTAGAAAGAGTTCTGCTGATATTCTCTCTACCTTCAGATACGTTGAAGATGTTTTAGGTGATAATGCAATATAAACAAGGTATGGCAAAGCAATCTGCAATAGAGCAAGATGGTGTTATTGTCGAAGCGTTGTCAAATGCAATGTTTCGTGTAGAATTAGAAAATGGACATGAGATTACTGCCCATATATCTGGAAAAATGCGTATGCATTATATAAAAATCCTGCCTGGTGACAAAGTAAGAGTTGAAATGTCTCCGTATGACTTATCAAAGGGCAGAATAAGTTTTAGATATAAATAATTATCAAGATATGAAAGTAAGAGCATCCTTAAAAAAACGTACGCCAGAATGTAAGATTGTTCGACGTAACGGACGTTTGTATGTTATTAACAAGAAAAATCCTAAATATAAGCAACGTCAAGGATAAATTTATTATTTTTGCAAAAAAAATAATTTAGTATATATGGCTATAAGAATAGTTGGTGTAGATTTACCTCAGAATAAGAGAGGTGAAATAGCTTTGACCTACATTTTTGGTATTGGTCGCAGTAGTTCTGCAACAATCCTCGAAAAGGCTGGTGTCGATAAAGATATCAAGGTAAAGGATTGGACAGATGATCAGGCAGCTAAAATTCGTGAAATCATTGCTGCTGAGTATAAAGTTGAAGGTGATCTTCGTTCTGAAATCCAGTTGAACATTAAGCGTTTGATGGATATCGGTTGCTATCGTGGTGTTCGTCATCGTATTGGTCTTCCTGTACGTGGTCAGAGTACAAAAAATAATGCACGTACGCGTAAGGGACGTAAGAAAACAGTTGCTAATAAGAAGAAAGCTACTAAATAATAATTGTTAATATGGCAAAGAAAACAGTTGCAGCAAAAAAGAGAAATGTTAAGGTCGATGCAAATGGACAGCTTCATGTTCATTCATCTTTTAATAACGTGATTGTCTCTTTATCTAATAGTAATGGTGACACTATTTCTTGGTCATCTGCAGGTAAGATGGGTTTCCGCGGCTCAAAGAAAAATACACCTTATGCTGCTCAGATGGCTGCTCAGGATTGTGCTAAGGTCGCTTACGATTTAGGTATCCGTAATGTTAATGCCTATGTTCAGGGTCATGGTAAAGGACGTGAGTCTGCTATCCGAACAATTCATGGTGCTGGAATTGAGGTTACAGAAATCATTGATGTAACTCCACTCCCACATAATGGTTGTCGTCCTCCAAAGAGACGTAGAGTTTAATTACTAATTTTTCGGTTGAACTGATTTTGTTATTTGATTGTAATTCTTCTCTGCAATCGCGGCTGCAACAAATAGAGTTCATCATTTAAACAATTAATTCGAAAAAAAATGGCAAGATATACTGGCCCAAAATCAAGAATTGCCCGTAAGTTTGGTGAAGGAATTTTCGGTGCAGATAAAGTTCTCTCGAAGAAGCCATATGCTCCTGGTCAGCATGGTAATTCACGTAAAAGGAAAACTTCAGAGTATGGCATCCAACTCCGTGAGAAACAAAAAGCAAAATATACATACGGAGTTTTAGAAAAACAGTTCCGTAATCTTTTTGAAAAGGCAGAAAAGACAAAAGGTATTACTGGTGAGGTTCTTCTCCAGTTGCTCGAGGCTCGCCTTGATAATATTGTTTATCGTTTAGGTATTGCTCCTACTCGTGCCGCTGCTCGTCAGTTGGTAAGTCATAGGCACATTACTGTTGATGGCAAGGTCTTAAATATTCCATCATATAGTGTTAAGGCTGGTCAAGTTGTTGGTGTTCGCGAACGTTCTAAGTCGCTTGAAGTTGTAGTGAATGCTCTTACCGGTTTCAATCACAGCAAGTATCCGTGGCTGGAATGGGATGAGAGCTCAAAGTCTGGTAAGTTGCTTCATACTCCGGAGCGTGCTGATATTCCAGAGAATATCAAAGAACATTTAATCGTTGAATTGTACTCTAAATAATAATTAATTTCATGGCGATATTGGCATTTCAAAAACCAGATAAGGTAGTGATGCTTGAATCTGACGAAAAGTTCGGAAAGTTTGAATTCCGTCCTTTGGAGCCTGGTTTTGGTATTACTATTGGTAATGCATTGCGTCGCATTCTTCTTTCTTCATTGGAGGGCTTTGCCATCAATACCATTAAGATTGATGGTGTTGAACATGAGTTTGGGGCTGTTCCTGGTGTTAAAGAAGATGTAACCAACATAATCTTAAATCTTAAGCAAGTAAGGTTTAAGCAATTGGTTGAAGAATTCGAAGGTGAAAAAGTAAGCATTACAGTTGAAAATTCTACAGAATTCAAGGCAGGTGATATAGCTAAATATTTGACCGGATTTGAAGTGTTGAATCCTGAATTAGTTATTTGTCATTTAGATCCTAAAGCTACAATGCAGATAGAATTATCTATCAATAAGGGTAGGGGTTATGTCCCATCTGATGAAAATCGTGAGTATTGCACAGATGTTAATGTCTTGCCTATTGATTCTATCTACACTCCTATTCGTAATGTCAAGTACTTTGTTGAACCGTATCGTGTAGAACAGAAGACCGACTATGACAAACTTGTACTTGAAATCACTACGGATGGTTCCATTCACCCAAAGGATGCATTGAAGGATGCTGCGAAGATTTTGATTTATCATTTCATGTTGTTCTCAGATGAGAAAATTACTCTTGAGGCTTCTAACGATGATGGTAATGAGGAATTTGATGAAGAAGTACTTCATATGCGTCAAATGCTGAAGACAAAATTAGTAGATCTTGATCTTTCTGTTCGTGCACTCAATTGTTTGAAGGCTGCTGATGTAGAAACTCTTGGTGATCTCGTTCAGTATCAGAAGACTGATCTTTTGAAATTCCGCAACTTTGGTAAGAAATCGCTCACCGAGCTTGATGATTTGCTGGAGAGTCTGAATCTTACGTTTGGAACAGATATTTCTAAATATAAATTAGATAAAGAATAAAAATGAGACATAATAAGAAATTTAATCACTTGGGTCGTACTGCATCCCACAGAAACGCTATGTTGGCCAATATGGCGGTATCACTGATCATGCACAAAAGAATCACTACGACCGTAGCCAAGGCCAAGGCTCTCAAGAAGTATGTTGAACCATTGATTACCAAGTCAAAGGAAGATACAACAAATTCACGTCGTGTTGTTTTCTCTTATCTTAAAGATAAGTATGCCGTAACAGAACTGTTTAAGGAAATTGCTGTGAAGATTGCTGATCGTCCGGGAGGTTACACACGTATAATTAAGACTGGTCATCGTCTAGGTGATGCAGCAGAGATGTGTTTCATTGAGTTAGTTGATTACGATGAGAATATGGCGAAGGAAGTAGCTAAGAAGGTTACTCGTACTCGTCGTTCTAAGAAAGCTGCTGCTCAAGATGTTGTTGCAGAACCTGTTGCTACCGAAGAAGCAAAAGCAGAGTAAATTTTTATAGCATATATGTATAAAAATAGAGGGAGAAATAAACTCCCTCTATTTTTTGTTTGTAAGCATTCTAATAAATGGTAAGCATTCGACAAGCTACAGGTATTGAACCTTTATGTATAACAATAGCGACTGTCACTATGAACCTACTAGTTTCAGTCGCTATTGTTTTGTTGAACCTAGATGTTACAGTCAGCAGTGGTTCTCGGATTCCTCCCCTTGTTTTGTCAGTACACTTTCCGAATGTTGCAGCTTCCATTTGTGTGGAAGCAGTTCCAGTAGTCCCTCATGAATTGCCTTTTTATAATAAGGTATTCGGGTGATGACATCATGGTATTCTCTTGGATTTACGTCATGTGCCTTACAGGTGGCTAGCAGAGAGCAGATGACCGACATGTTGACTGCCGCCTCATGGTTGCCGCAGAAGAGATAATTTTTCCGTCCCAAAGTTATCGGCCGGATGACATTTTCAGCCAGATTGTTATCCTAAAGCAGGCGTCCGTCCTCCAGGCATCTCATCATGTTGCCCCATCGGGTAGGCATACGTGATGGCTTCCGCGTTATTAAGCCTAGATAAGCTCCTATATGGCATCGGCTTCTATATGGCCTTGCATGATAGAGTAGATGGTTAGACCAGAGACTGACTTAATACCGGTTTTTTCAATGATATTCTTTCGGTGTGTGATTACTGTTGTAAGACTTATATTCAGTTTTTCAGCTATTTCTTTGTTGATATAACCTTTCGCAATAAGAGTCAGTACTTCGATTTCTCTTGATGATAGTCCGTTGCTCTCCTTATTTATTGTTTCCTTCTTGATAGGATGCCCATATTGATGAAGTTTGTAAAGACTGGTAATGATGTGTTGTTCGTCTTGATTTGTATTTAGGGTGTGGAGTCCTGTAAGTTGGGGAATATCATCACCTTGTACTAGTATAATACATCTTTGTTTCCTTTCCAGAAAGAAGGGTGTATGCTCAAAATATATCTGCGAGGAGACAAAGAAATGATAGTAGCTATCGGGTGTATCGCATATTAAGTCACTAAACGTATGAAATATACGAACGGAAGCTTCTGGCATTACTTCAGTTATCAGACTTGACAGTCCAATGCTGCAGAGTGTATTTGAGTCGACGATAGCTAATTCTGGCATGTTCTGTAGTAGTTAGTTGCAGCTTCTGCACATCGTTCTCCATCAACTCCTGCTGATACGATACCACCTGCATATCCGGCTCCTTCTCCACAGGGGAAGAGCCCTTGTAGGCGTATATGTTGCAGAGATGTTTTGTCTCTAATAATTCGGATAGGCGAGGATGTTCTTGTTTCGACGCCAATGATCGTTGCCTCATTGGTTAGGAATCCTCGGCATTGTCTGCCAAATTGTTGAAAGCCTTTACAAAGTCTGTCTCCGATGAAGCTTGGAAGCCAAAAGTGAAGTGGTGAGGCAATCAGTCCTGGAGCGTAGGATGAGGTGGGGAGGTCGCTACTCAGTTTTCGCCTGGTAAAATCCTCCATACGTTGTGCTGGTGCCGTTTGTTTTTGATTGGCTTGCAACCAACAGATACGCTCCAGTTCTTCCTGATAGCG
The DNA here is from genome assembly GCA_029227175.1 of Bacteroidales bacterium. Lineage (GTDB taxonomy): Bacteria > Bacteroidota > Bacteroidia > Bacteroidales > Bacteroidaceae > Bacteroides. The sequence goes on from JAQXZK010000072.1 coordinate 18,759, forward strand.
CATCATTTTAAGGACATCCTCTCCGTCCACATCCTCTGGACGAAGCTCTACTACCATTCCAGAATTGCTCCATTTTGAGTTGCGATGGCTTGGACTCATACCATTTACTACAACTTGTTCCGGACCACTTGCAGCTGGAACAACGAAACCTCCGGGACACATGCAGAAACTATATACACCTCGTCCCTCTACTTGGGTAGTAAAGTTGTATTCAGCAGTTGGTAGCCATTTTCCTTTTCCTTCTTTGTTGTGATATTGTAATTGGTCAATCAGTTGTGACGGATGTTCCAGTCGCACTCCGACAGCTATTCCCTTGGCTTCAATTTCAATATTCTGTGCTGCAAGATATTGGTAGACATCGCGTGCCGAGTGGCCTGTTGCCAATATGACTGGACCATGAAACTCTTCTCCTGTATGTGTCGTAATGCCTATGACCTTGTTCCCCTTGATGATAAGTCCGTCCATTCGTGTCTTGAAATGTACTTCACCGCCGCTTTTGATGATTTGGTTTCGTATATTCTCAATGACTTTCGGTAGTTTGTCGGTTCCAATGTGTGGGTGTGCGTCAGTTAATATACTTGTAGAAGCCCCATGTTGGCAAAATACTTGCAGGATTTTCTCTGTATTACCTCTTTTTTTGCTTCTTGTATAGAGTTTTCCGTCGCTATATGCACCTGCCCCTCCTTCACCAAAACTATAGTTCGATTCAGGATCTACGACCTGCTGCCGACTGATTCGGGCCAAATCTTTCTTCCTCTCATGTACATCTTTTCCTCGTTCAATAACAATTGGACGCATATGCTGTTCTATGAGTCGCAATGCCGCGAACAAGCCACCGGGGCCTGCACCTACTACTATAATATTTGGACAGTTCTCCACGTCAGGATATTCGATGTGCTGATATTCATCGTCAGTAGGCAGTTCGTTTATATAGAGCCTAACAGTGAGATTGATATATATGGTTCTTTGTCGTGCGTCAATGCTCTTTTTTATTATTCTGATGGCTTTGAGCTGGCGATTGTCTATTCCCTTTTCTCGCACGAGGAAGGTACGCAGGTGTTGCTCATCAGCAGCAATCTGTGGTAGAACTCTGATTGGATATTCTTGAATCATGTTGTTTTTTTATCCGAATAATGCTTTAAATGCTTCTTCAACCTTGCGCACAGGTATCAATTCTATGTGGATTTTGTCTCTGCACAATCCTTGCAAGTTATGTGTGGGTAGAATGATTTGTCTGAAACCTAGTTTTTCGGCTTCACTGATACGTTGTTCGATTCTATTTATTGGTCTGATTTCTCCTGATAGTCCGACCTCTCCCGCCAGGCATATCTGCGGTTCTATGCTTATGTCCATATTGCTTGATAATATAGCGCAAATGACAGCTAAGTCAATCGCGGGGTCGTTTACTTTCAATCCTCCGGCTATATTTAGGAAAACGTCTTTTTGCGCCAATTTAAATCCCACGCGTTTCTCTAATACAGCCAGTAACATGTTCATCCTTCGTTGGTCAAATCCTATGGCGGAACGTTGTGGATTACCATAAACCGCACTACTTACAAGGGCCTGCGTTTCTATCAAAAAAGGACGAACTCCTTCTATTGCCGACGCAATAGCGATGCCACTCATGCCGGCATGATCTTGGCTGAGTAGCAGTTCTGAAGGATTGCTTACTTGACGCAAGCCATCCTGTCTCATTTCGTAGATACCCATTTCTGCTGTGCTGCCAAACCGGTTTTTTATACTTCGTAGGATGCGGTACATATAGTGTTGGTCACCTTCAAACTGGAGCACCGTATCGACAATATGCTCTAATATTTTAGGACCCGCAATGCTGCCTTCTTTGTTGATGTGCCCAATTATGATGACAGGTATGTGACTTTCTTTGGCGAAGCGGAGTAGACTTGCTGCACATTCCCGGATTTGAGAGACACTACCAGGAGAAGAATCTATGGATTCTGTTGAAATGGTCTGTATAGAATCTATAATAACAATGTCTGGGGTTGTGTTCTTTATATGTGTCAGAATCTGCTCCAAAGAGTTTTCACAGGCAATGTAGCAATCGTTATGTTCGTGGGGAATGCGGTCTGCTCTCAATTTGAGTTGGCTTGTACTTTCTTCTCCGCTAATATAAAGTATTTTTTTGTTTGGTAATCGGAGTGCAGTTTGTAAGATAAGTGTAGACTTGCCAATTCCCGGCTCTCCTCCAAGTAGCACCATAGAACCTTGTACCAACCCGCCTCCAAGCACCCGATTGAGTTCTTCATCAAGCATGTTGATGCGAGCTTCCTTCTCCGATGAAATATCATTTATATTAACTGGTTTTACTTTCTTATTTTCATGAAAGCATAGATGCTGAGACAGTGTGGCCGTTTTATGTACAGTTTCTTCTACGAAGGTATTCCATTGGCCGCAGGATGGGCATTTGCCAATCCATTTAGGGGATTCTTGTCCACAATTGTTGCAAACATATATGTTTTTTTCTTTTGCCATGAAAGACACTTTTATTTCAATTGGCCTCAAAGTTACAACTAAATCAGCAAAAAATATACCTATATTACTGCATTATGTCGCTTTTTGGGTAACTTTGTGCCGTTAAGAATATTTTTCGTAATGATTGACGAAATACTAAGATTTAATAAGCGCTTTGTAATAGAAAAGGGTTACGAACAGTACATTACATCCAAGTATCCTGACAAGAAAATAGCTATAGTGACTTGTATGGATACCCGGTTGGTCGAATTGTTACCTGCTGCTTTGGGTATCAGGAATGGTGATGTGAAGATTATTAAAAATGCCGGTGCTACAATAACTCATCCTTTTGACAGTACGGTTCGAAGTTTGCTGATTGCTATCTATGAACTGGATGTAAATGAGGTGATGATTATCGGCCATACGGGGTGCGGAGTGCAGGGAATGGATGCAGGAGAAATGATTCATTTGATGAAGGAACGAGGTATTTCTGAAGAACATATAAATTTGATGAGACATTGTGGAATAAATTTGAGCGAGTGGCTTCATGGTTTTGAAGATACCGAGTCGGCTGTGCTTGAAACGGTAGATTTGGTTAGGAATCATCCACTGGTTCCTTCTGATATTGTTGTTGCTGGCTATATTATGGATTCTCTGACGGGAGAATTAAAACCTTTAAGATAAAAAAATGAAACGTATTTTTTCTACTATCATCTTTTTAGTGATGGTTTCTACTTTGTTTGGAAAATCTCCGGTTTATGAACTGCTCGAGCGTATCGAAAAAGGAGCCTCCAAACGTTTTTTGATTGAAGAGGTTAAGTCTGACAAGGATTTCTTTGAGCTTGACCAAAAGGGAACTCGCCCTGTTATCCGTGGCAATTCCCCTGTTTCCATAGCAACGGGTTTAAATTGGTATTTAAAGTATTATGCGGGCATACATCTTTCTTGGAGTGGTATGCAGGCTCATTTGCCGGCCACACTCCCGGTTGTAGAAAAACTGGAACGCCATGAGACAGATATGCCGCTTCGCTATTACCTGAATTACTGTACTTACTCCTATTCTATGGCGTTTTGGGATTGGAATCGTTGGGAGAAAGAGTTGGATTGGATGGCTCTGCACGGTTTGAACTTACCTCTGTCTATTGTAGGAATGGATGTGGTCTGGCGTAATATGCTTCGTCGCCTGGGATATTCTGATGAGAAAATCCGTCAGTTCATCGCTGGTCCGGCATTTCAGGCTTGGTGGCTGATGAATAACCTTGAGGGATGGGGTGGTCCGAACTCCGATGAATGGTACACCCAACGTGAAGTGTTGCAGAAGAAGATAATCAAGCGTATGCGTGAACTTGGCATTAAACCGGTGTTTCCCGGATATTCCGGCATGGTGCCCCATGATGCTCATGAAGTACTTGGCTTGAATGTATCTAATCCTGGACTATGGTGTGGCTACAACCGTCCGGCATTTTTACTTCCTACAGATGCTCGTTTTTCAGAGATTGCTTCTGTCTATTACGAGGAGATGGAGAAACTCTACGGTGTGGCAGATTACTATAGCATGGATCCTTTCCATGAGGGCGGCAAGACTGAAGGTGTAGATCTAAAGGCGGCAGGAAGTGCTATTTATGAAGCGATGAAAAAAGCCAACCCAAAGTCAAAATGGGTCATTCAGGCTTGGCAAGCAAATCCTCGTCAGGCTATGATAGGTCATCTCCCTGCTGGTGATGTGATTGTGCTTGATTTATGCTCGGAGGCTCGTCCTCAGTGGGGAAATCCTAATTCCGAGTGGGCGCGCAAGGAGGGTTTCAACCCTCATGATTGGATTTATTGCATGTTGTTGAACTTTGGTGGTAATGTCGGTCTACACGGTAAACTGACCAAAGTAATAGATGAATTCTATAGAGCAAGTTCGTCTCCTTTTAGAGCCACGATGAAAGGAGTCGGTTTGACGATGGAAGGTATTGAAAACAACATCGTCATGTATGAGTTATTGTGCGAACTGCCTTGGCGTGCTGAACGTTTCAGCAAGGAATCCTGGTTAGAAACGTATGTGAGAGCGAGATATGGAAAAGAAAACGTTTCTGCACAGGAGGCTTGGAAATTGCTTGGAGCCACTATTTATGACTGCCCAGATGCAAACCGTCAACAAGGGACTCACGAGTCTATCTTCTGCTCACGTCCTGGTGTGAATGTCTATGGAGCATCTTCTTGGTCAGATATGGAGCACTATTATAATCCACAGGACGTTATTCGTGCGGCCGGCATGTTGCTCGATGCTTCAGCATCGTTGAAGGAAAACGAAAACTATGTTTATGATTTGGTGGATGTCATGCGTCAGGCTGTCGCTGAAAAGGGACGTTTGGTATATGATGTCATGAATAGTGCTCTTTTGGCAGGTGAGAAGGAACTTTTCCGAGTTTCGTCCGAGCGATTCCTTCGGTTGATTCTTTTGCAGGATAAACTATTGTCTTCTAGGCCGGAATTTATGGTAGGAAGTTGGATTCAGAGTGCCCGTAATCTGGGTGCTACCGATGTCGAACGTTCCTTGTATGAGTGGAATGCCCGTGTGCAGATTACAACTTGGGGCAATCGTATTGCTGCTGAAGATGGTGAATTGAGAGATTATGCCCATAAGGAGTGGAACGGCCTCTTACGAGATTTCTATTATCCGCGTTGGGAAAAGTGGATAACTCGTCAGCTGAATGACTTTGAGAACCGAGGTAGGATTCCTTACGATTATTACGCTGACGAGGAAAAGTGGACGTATGAGACAATACATTATGAGTCAACGCCACAGGTAGACGCTATTGAGATAGCCAGGTCTGTCTACGAAAATATCAGATAAAGTAATAAAAGTTGACATCTTTTGGCTGTAAAATAGCTCTGATTGGACGCCTTTTCAAAACAATCAGTACATTTGCAACTTCTTTATTTAATGTTTTTTATGTGTGCGCTCGCTGAGTGGAAAAAAACAATGAAATTATATCTAATAGGGTAAAAATATGAAGGTATTAAAGTTTGGAGGATCATCTGTTGGTTCTGTCAAAAGTATTTTGAGTGTAAAGCAGATTGTGGAGTCGGTTGACGAACCTTGCATTGTCGTTGTGTCGGCTCTTGGTGGAGTTACTGACCAGTTGATAAAAACATCTCAGATGGCGGCTGACGGTAATATTGAGTACGAAAACGAATTTCGTCAGATAGTAAGCCGACACACCGAAATGATTCGTACTGTTATTTCTGGGGAGGAAATTCAATCGATGTTACTCAGACAAGTCAACGAACTGCTTAATGAACTTAAGGGCATTTTGCAGGGCTTATATCTAATCAAAGACCTCTCTCCCAAGACTGCAAATGCCATCGTAAGTTATGGCGAAAGGCTTTCAAGCCTCATCGCGGCTTATCTGACAGGTGCAGAATGGTACGACTCTCGCAAGTTCATCAAGACCGAAAGGAAGTTGGGAAAACATCTTCTTGATACTGAATTGACTAATCAGCTTGTACGCGAAACATTCAAGCAGTTGCCTCATCGTGCTTTGGTGCCAGGTTTTATTTCTACTGACAAAAATACCGGTGAGGTTACCAATCTAGGTCGAGGTGGCTCTGACTATACAGCGGCCATTATTGCAGCGGCTTTGGATGCAGATGTTTTGGAGATTTGGACAGATGTGGATGGCTTTATGACTGCTGACCCTCGTGTCATTACCTCTGCTTATGTCATCAATGAATTGAGTTATGTTGAGGCTACTGAGCTTTGTAATTTTGGTGCAAAGGTTGTGTATCCGCCAACAATCTATCCAGTATGCCACAAGAATATACCCATCTTAATCAAGAATACATTCAACCCGAGTGCTCCGGGTACCATTATTAAGAGTGAGGTCAAGTCCGAGAGCGGTAAGGCGATTCGAGGTATTTCTTCTATCAACGATACATCGCTTATCACAGTTCAGGGTCTTGGTATGGTAGGTGTGATAGGTGTAAACCGCCGTATCTTTACTGCTTTGGCTGATAATGGCATCAGCGTATTTCTTGTTTCTCAGGCTTCTTCCGAAAATTCAACCTCTATAGGTGTTCGCAATTCCGATGCTGCTCTTGCCTGCAAGGTACTTAATGAGACGTTCGCCAAAGAGATTGAGATGGGCGAGATATCTCCGATAACGGCTGAGACTGATCTGGCAACAGTTGCCATTGTGGGCGAGAACATGAAGCACACTCCAGGTATTGCCGGTAAGTTGTTTGGGACGCTTGGGCGTAATGGTATCAGCGTGATTGCCTGTGCTCAGGGAGCTTCTGAGACAAACATCTCATTTGTGGTTGAGAGCAAGTACCTTCGCAAGTCTTTGAACGTTATCCATGACTCGTTCTTTCTTTCAGAATATCAAGTACTAAATCTTTTTATCTGTGGTGTAGGAACTGTGGGTGGAAGTCTGGTAGAGCAGATTCACAGCCAGCGTCAGAAATTGATGCAGGAAAATGGTTTACAGCTTAATGTTGTAGGTATTGCCGATGTGGATAAGGCTATCTTTACGCGTGCCGGCATCGATTTAGGTAATTATCGTCAAATCCTTAAAGAGCAAGGTATGCCCAGTACACTTGATACGCTCAAGAAAGAGATTATTGGCATGAACATATTCAACTCTGTCTTTGTTGATTGTACGGCAAGTGCCGGTGTGGCATCGCTATATAAAGACCTTCTTTCTCACAACGTATCTGTGGTTGCTGCTAACAAGATTGCAGCATCTGGCAGGTATGAGGATTATCGAGAGTTGAAGCAGATTGCTCGCCGCCGTGGTGTCAAATATCTTTTTGAAACGAATGTTGGTGCGGGTCTTCCCATCATCAACACAATTAATGACTTGATTCATAGTGGTGATAAGATTCTGAAGATAGAGGCTGTCTTGAGTGGAACGCTGAACTTTATTTTCAATACTATCAGCGCAGATATTCCTTTAAGTAAGACTATTCGCATGGCAAAGGAACAGCGTTACAGCGAGCCGGATCCACGTATAGACCTCAGTGGCAAGGATGTTTTGCGTAAGTTGGTCATCTTGGCGCGTGAAGCCGGTTACCGACTTGAACAGGAAGACGTTGAAAAGCATCTGTTTGTTCCGGACGAGTTCTTTGAAGGCACGTTGGATGATTTCTGGGCAAAGATTCCTTCGCTGGATGCTGAATTTGAGTGCCGTCGCAAGGAACTTGAGAAGGAGAACAAACATTGGCGTTTCGTGGCACGCTTTGAAAATGGCAAGGCAAGTATCGGACTTGAGGCTGTTGATGCCCGTCATCCTTCTTATGGTTTGGAAGGCAGTAACAATATTATTTTGCTTACCACAGAGCGTTATCACGAATATCCTATGGTAATTCAAGGCTATGGGGCAGGTGCAAGTGTGACGGCAGCCGGTGTGTTCGCCGATATCATGAGCATTGCTAACGTCTGATTCCCAATTTTTATGAAACATATTATTATCCTCGGTGACGGCATGGCTGACTGGGCCGTTCCTTCGCTTGGAGGCAGGACTTTGCTTCAGGCAGCCCATACCCCATACATGGACTTATTGGCCAAAATGGGTCGCAACGGTCGTTTGGTCACTGTTGCTCCCGGTTTCCATCCTGGTAGCGAGGTGGCTAACATGAGTGTGATGGGCTACAACCTGCCATTGGTTTACGAGGGACGTGGCCCATTGGAAGCAGCCAGTATCGGTTATGACCTGCGCTCCGACGAACTGGCGTTGCGATGCAATATTGTTTGTGTACAGGGTGAGATTATAAAGAATCACTCCTCCGGTCACATTACGACAGAGGATGCCGATAAACTGATTCGTACGTTGCAGCAGAAACTTGGAAACGAACGTGTGAGTTTCTATACCGGTGTCCAGTATCGCCATCTGCTTGTCATTCGGGGCGGAAACAAGCACTTGCTTTGTACCCCACCACACGATGTGCCGGGTCAGCCGTTTGCTCCGTTGATGGTGAAGCCTGATTTGGAAGGTGAGGCAAAGGATGAACACCGAACAGAATTGACAGCTACGCAGACTGCCGATTTAATCAATGACTTAATCCTTCGTTCTCAGGAGATCCTTGACAAGCATCCGCTTAACCTTCAACGTGTAGCCGAAGGAAGAGACCCTGCAAATAGTATTTGGCCTTGGGGTGGAGGGTACAGGCCTCAGATGAAGAAGCTTTCTGAATATTTTCCGCAAATCCGCCGAGGCGCTGTGATTTCTGCTGTTGACCTGATCAATGGCATCGGCTATTATGCAGGTTTGCGTCGCATTTCGGTAGAGGGAGCGACAGGATTGTATGATACCAATTACGAGAATAAAGCTACGGCAGCTATCAATGCTTTGCGTACCGATGACTTCGTCTATCTGCATGTCGAAGCCAGCGATGAGGCTGGTCATGAGGGTGATATTTCCCTGAAGATTCGAACGATTGAGAATCTGGATAAGCGTGCCATAGGGCCCATTTATGAGGAAGTTAAGCAATGGGATGATCCAGTGGCTATTGCGGTCTTGCCTGACCATCCTACGCCTTGTGAGCTTCGCACACATACTGCCGAACCGGTTCCGTTCTTGATGTGGTGTCCGGGAATGCAGCCTGACGAGGTACAGGTTTTCGACGAAGTGTCTGCCTGCTCCGGTTCTTTGGGCTTGATGAAGGAAGACCAGTTTATCAAAGAATTCATGAAATACTAAAAATGCAACATAATGAAATATTATAGTACAAATGGAAGGACCGCAGAGGTCACGCTGGAAGAGGCTGTAGTGAAGGGCTTGGCTGCCGATAAAGGCTTATTTATGCCAAAGATCATCAAACCGCTTCCGGCATCTTTTTTTGAACAGATTGAGCGAATGTCTTTTCAGGAGATAGCCTATCAGGTGGCTGATGCTTTCTTTGGGGAGGATGTACCGGCCGAACAGCTTCGTCATATTGTCTACGATACGCTTTCCTTTGATGTTCCGTTGGTTCCTGTTACAGAGCAAATCTATTCATTGGAGTTGTTCCATGGACCTACCTTGGCGTTCAAGGATGTGGGCGGACGCTTCATGGCGCGTCTCTTGGGCTATTTCCTCGGGAAGGAGAAGAAGCGTCGTGTGAATGTGCTTGTCGCTACTTCGGGCGATACAGGTAGTGCTGTCGCCAACGGCTTTCTCGGTGTGGATAATATTCATGTTTATGTGCTTTACCCGAAAGGCAAGGTCAGCGAGATACAGGAGAAGCAATTCACTACATTGGGCCAGAATATTACGGCTATAGAGGTGGATGGAACTTTTGACGATTGTCAGGCCCTGGTGAAGTCTGCCTTTATGGACGAGAAACTGAATGAACACCTGCTGCTCACTAGCGCAAACTCAATCAATGTGGCTCGTTTCCTTCCTCAGTCATTTTATTACTTTTATGCGTATGCGCAGTTGAAGAAGTTGGGAAAGGCTGATCACTGTGTGGTTTGTGTCCCCAGTGGCAATTTTGGTAATATTACTGCTGGACTGTTTGGCCGTCGCATGGGACTGCCTGTGTCACGGTTTATTGCGGCTAATAACAGCAATGACATTTTCTATCAGTATCTGTTGACGGGCGAATACAATCCGAGACCTTCTGTGGCAACGATTGCTAATGCCATGGACGTGGGTGCTCCGAGTAACTTTGCCCGCGTCTTGGATTTATATGGTCATTCTTGGGAAGCTGTCAAGCGTGAAGTGAGTGGTGCAGCCTATACGGACGAGCAGATTGCTGACACGATGTTGGCTTGCTGGAAGTCTAACCATTATCTGCTGGACCCTCATGGTGCATGCGGTTTCCGCGCCCTTCAGGAGAACCTGCTCCCCGGCGAGGTGGGCATATTCCTTGAAACGGCCCATCCTGCCAAATTCAAGGACGTGGTGGAATCGATTATCCATGAACCTGTGCTCATTCCCGAGAAGTTGCAGGTGTTTATGCGTGGCACCAAGCAGAGTGTGCCTATGACGTCTTCTTTCTCTGATTTTAAAGACTATCTGCTTCGTCAGTAATTCATTCTCGTTTCACTTCATTCAATCTTGTGCCTATGTTTCAGTTGCTCGAAATAGTTCCTGTTGTCGATGTGGACAAGCTTCAGATGTTTTTACAAAAACTGCTTCAGTGGGGTGTTGATACCGGTACACGAATAGCCGCTGCACTTCTCATCTATGTTATCGGTCGCTTTCTGACTCGCTTCATCAATAGATTTGTTGCCCGTCTGTTAGAGAGAAGAAAGGTAGATGCCAGCATCCAGAGTTTTGTCAAGAGTCTGGTTAATATATTGTTGACCGTGCTCGTTATAATTGCTGTTATAAGCAAGCTGGGTGTTGAGACTACATCTTTTGCGGCATTGTTGGCATCAGCCGGTGTTGCTGTCGGTATGGCGTTGAGCGGTAACTTACAGAACTTTGCCGGTGGCCTTGTTGTGCTACTGTTCCGACCTTACAAGGTGGGTGATTATATCGAGTCACAGGGCGTTGCAGGCACAGTTCGCGAGATTCAGATATTCCACACGATTATAGTCACGGTCGACAACAAACTGGTGTATATCCCGAATGGATCGTTAAGCAACAGCTCGATTATTAACTATAGTAGGGAGGGAACCCGTCGAGTGGATTGGACGTTTAATGTGGAATATGGCGAGGACTTCAAGAAGGTGGAGCAGACCTTGATGGATATCATCAAGTCTGATAAACGTATCCTTCAGGAACCTGAGCCATTCATCGCTCTGTCTGCTTTGGGCGATAGTTCGGTAGATATACTTGTTCGCGTCTGGGTCTCCTCGGCCGACTATTGGGGTGTTTATTTTGACATGAACAAGGTCGTCTATGAGGAGTTCACGAAGCGCGGTATCAGTTTCCCATTCCCTCAGTTGACGGTTCATCAGGGTTAATACATTACATCAGTTCACTAGTGTCCACTTTTAGTGGACACTAGTGACTTACTAATGCATCTGACGAATCATTCAATGTAAGATTATAGTTTTCAGGACTCAGTTCAGAGGAGTTGGAGACATCAGGTTCTTCATGTATAGGCTGGCTACACTTTATTCTTGATGGATGCTCTCACTAACCGGAAAAATCCGCTGACCTACCATTTGAGAATCAAAATTCGTTCGAACGACCGCAACAAATAGAGTGAGGCTGTGTCATGACGAGGGAAATCTTGACACAGCCTCACTTAATTTGCTGCATCCAGCCTTATGTGCTGGATGATGGTTCAGGTGTAAAAATGACCGATTCGGGTTTACCAGTTGTCAACCGATTCGATTTTCTGGTTGCGTTTGTAGCCGCCTTGTGGAAGGAGTTTAACCTGAACCGTGTAGTCTTTGTTTGCTTCTAATGAGAGGTCGAAGGTGATGAATGAGACTCCTTCGTTTGATCTCTCGTAGGTGCTATTCGTCTGGGCAGCCGTGACTTTAGCTTTAGCCTTGGCCTTGGTTTCGAGTTCGATGCGGAGTGTCTTGCCGTCTTGCTTGAGCAGGACTACTTTGTCGTTGACTACTCTTGCTTGAGCCTTTGTAGTTAGATTCCAGGTCAAGTTTGTGGCCTTCTGTCCGGCCCTAATCTCGTCACGGACGAGCAGATAACTATCGTTTACCAGAGCGAAACCGCGCTTAACGCTTGCTACCTTGTCGGCATACAGGCTACTCATGTCGAGTACGGCGTAGCTGAACTTAGGTTTTTCGCCGGCAGTAACCATGGTAGCAAATCCGTTGACGAGTTGTTCGGAGTCGTCAAACCGCAGGGTGTTGTGCGATTTGTTACCGTAGCGCAGGAGTTGCCAGCGTGCAGCATGCTGCTTACGGCCCCAAAGGTCGATACCTTGCTGCTCGATGCTGTTATAGTCTTCGGGACCGAGGTCAATGGCCCAGCGTGTGTTGCCTTCAGAGAAGACGAAGGTGCCAGCATCCATATGGGCGTGTGGACCGCTTGGCGTGCCACCTTTGATGGCTGCAGAGATACCTTTCCCGATAGTCCATGTAGAGCGCATGGCTGCAACCGGATTCTTAGCCTTGGGGCTTGCCCATACTTTGGCAGCAGGTGCCGTGACATTATCGAGGTTGAGTGCTGTTCCCCAGAGCAGTCCAAAGACCATCGTGCGGTTCTTCACAAGTTCTTCGGCTGGAGTCTTTTCGAGGAAGTATTTTTGGGTGTAGAGTTTGGTCGGGTCGTTATTGCGTACGGCAAGCCATGCCATGGCCGGTTCAAATCGACCTACCAATCCGCAGTCGCCGTAGTTCATGCAAAGACCGTCAGACATTATCATGTTTTGAACGAAGTCGCAGGTCTGCAAGAATCCCGGAATCTTTTCCAGGTCGTACATGTTGCCTTTGAAGGTGCGGAGAGCGTCCAACAGGAATACGTTAAACGTGGTTCCGTAACCCCAGTAGGTGTAGCCTTCAGGATAAGCACCATCCGGAGCGTATGCTTCCATCGGGAGTTTGACAGACTCTACAGCGCGTTTGATGAGCAGTTCTGCGTCCTTCGGCATAGTGTCATAAAGAGCCATGGCACCCAGTGTCATACCTGCGTTGCATACCTGATTCCAGTTATTCTCGTTGTGTAGCCAACTGCTGTTCTTGACAAAGAAGGACTGGAGAATGCCTAAGTTGACCATCGCGTTCGCAATGGTATTACGGCTTTCGATAGGAAGTTGGTCGTATAGCCAGTCATAGCCAAATGCCAGGGCAAGAGTCATCTCGCCGACATCCAGGAAGTGGCTTGAATTCCAGTTGAAGAAGCCAGAGACGTTGAGCATCTCCTTCTCGGCACGTTGTGCAAAGCGCTTCTCGCCAGTCATACGGTAAGCGTAGGCCAGGAAGGTTACGCGACGCAGACATTCGCGAGATACACTCAACAGGCGTCGGCCTGTTACTTTTCGTACAAGCAGTGGTTCGTCAATGATTTTACCAGCCTCTGCAATAATGGCGTCGTGGTGTGACTTCCACGTGGCATTTTGCTTGATGGCCTCACGAACATTGTTTTCCACCTCGGTGGTGAAAATCAGATAGGGGTGATTCTGCTTTTTCTCTTGAGCACGTTCAGTCTCAGCCTTTGCTTGCATAGTGCAGAGCATGATAAGGGCTGTGCATAATATTAGAATGTTTTTCATTGTATAAGTATAAAAGTTAGTATTACGATACGTTTTCCTCTTCCCCCGAGAAGAAACAATTCTTATCGACGGACAAGAAACCAAGGGTTGAGCAGGTCTTCCTTGTTGTATACCACAGGAGTATCTGTGTCTGCCTGATATATCTCGGCTCCTGCTGCCTTGGCAATGGCGTGTCCTGCTGCTGTGTCCCATTCCATGGTCGGGGCGTAGCGCGGATATTCGTCGGCAACGCCTTCTGCAACCCAGCAAATCTTGATGGAACTGCCAACTGATACGAGTTCCACCTGCTGATGAATTTCACGCTGTGCTTGGATACGCTTTTCAGTCTCTGGTGAGAGGTGAGAGCGTGACGCCACGATGACATAGGCCTCGGTGTTCTTCTCGACAGGAAGTCGGGTGGCCTGTGCCTCCAGTTCGTTCAGTGTGAGGGAACCACGCTGACTGATGCCTGCTAACTTGAATGCTTTTCCGGACTCGACGTCTCCCCAGTAAAGGGTTTGCTTGACCGGTACGTAGATGGCGCCGAAGAGTGGAGTATGTCCTTTCACCCAGGCAATGTTGACGGTAAACTCACCGTTTCGCTTGATGAACTCCTTGGTCCCGTCCAGCGGGTCAACGATCCAAAGCGCATCCCATTGGCACCGTTCCTTATAGGGTAGGTGCTTCCCCTCCTCGCTGAGGATTGGGTATGGTGTTTCCTGCAAGTAGCGGGTGATGACCTCGTTTGACTTGCGGTCGGCAATGGTCAGTGGCGAATTGTCGGCTTTGCGTTCGATTTCAAAGTCGGCTTGCGGGTCGTTATAGACATCAAGGATACAGCGCCCTGCTTCAAGCGCTGCATCAATGATATGAAGTATGATTTCTTTTTGCATCTGTTTGGTGTTATTCTACGACAATGAGGAGGCCCTTGCCTTCCGGAACCATGATTTCGTCACCCGGATTCCATGTCTGCTCATCCTGGAAGAGGTCTACCTTCGGAGCATGGAGTTTAACCTTGCTTGCATCTAAACCGAGTGCGGCGAAGTCGATGTCAAGTTTGATTTTCTCGCCACCCTTGTTCCAGGTAGCTATAGAAATCAAGGTCTTCTCACCGTAGTGGCGGTAGATGGTAGCCAAGGTCTTCTCGCTGTTTGTCTTCACCGGGTTGTAGCTTACCCAGTAGCCAATCATTTCGCTGTCCTTCATGCCGAAGCTGTCCCAGAGTTTCCAGATAGGTCGGTTGTCGATACCTTCACTCCAAGGCATACGTGCTGTCATGCCGTAGAGCAGGCCACGCCACTTGTTACCGCCATCCTGAAGCATTTCGCCCATCAGGCCGAAAGGAATACCACTGACTTCTGTGAGGTAGAAGTCTGGTGAGTTGTTGTAGTCGAAGTATTCGCCGAACCACAGACGGTCGAGGTATGGGAAGTGCTCCATATAAAGGGTTGCACTGTTCACGAAACCGTCTTTCGGGTTGTACTGATTGGCTGAGTGCAGGTCAATCAGAGCACCCGGATTGGTACGTGTCAGGATTTTGCGAATACGCTTCATGGACATGCGGTCGAAGGCAAGGTCATCGATGTAAAGACCGTCGATACCGATGTTCTTAACCAGGTAGTCAAGTCCTTCCATGTAGAAATTATGCCAGCGTGATACGCCGGTGTTGACGATAGCCGCACAGGATGTGTTCTTGGAGAACCATGCTGCGATATAGTTCTGGTCAAGGTGTTCCTGCAACCAGGAATAACCGCCACCCTTTCCTTCTGAGAAGATTTCGTTGCCGAGGCTGAAGAGGGCGTGAACCTCAGGAGCGTGGTTGGTCAACTCGCGTACGGTATTGTATATTTTGAGTTTCATACCCTCGGCGTGAACAGCGTCGGCATAAGCCTTCATCTGCTGCGGTCGGAGGAACGGATAGTTGATGTACGGGTTGATAGCATTGGCGTGGTGTACATTCACAACGGTTGCGCCATACTTTGTGATATTGTCAACAAAGTCGTAACGGTGGTAGTAACGGTCGTGCCATTGCTTGTTGGTGTTGATGGTGCGGAACGGAGTGATGAGAATGGTGAAGTAGTAGTGCAGGCGGTCTCCTTTCTTTACGGTTCGCTTGCCTGAATAGGTCTTGATGAGTGAGCCGTCTGCTTCGTTGGTTACAGTGAGGCCACCGTTTCCGTTGTTGCCCCATGATGCAGGGAGGATAAGCGGCTTCTGCAGGTAGAAATTGGTATTCAGCGGACGGTCATACTTGTCGTCATAGAAACGAAGTTGGAGTCCGGCATTGACGTCGCCTGCCCAGATAGCGTCCTGATTCTTCTTAGCTACGTCCCATTTCCAGCTGAAGTCTTTAGGACTGTAGCCGCCTTTCAGACCCAATCCCATCATGTACTTGGCAAGGCCCGGAGTCAATGTGGTTTGGAGAGCGATGTCGTTGATCTCGGCATCTTCCTTGGCAATCAACACAACCTTGTAGGTCATGGCACCGTCCGATTCCATCTCACCGTCAAGTTGCATGATGAAGTTGCTGTTCTGGTTGGTAGTCTTCCAAGCAACGGCACCCGGTTTGCGCTTGGTGATGGCAAAGTCGAGGTTCTGCCACTCGCCACCGTCAGCTTGGAGCGTCATCGGTTTGGCGAGAATGTTTCGTGGAGTAGTGCCAATCTTGGTCAGTGTCTCTTCGAAGTAGCTTTCAATGCTGGCAGGAAGACCGCTCTCGGCAAGTTTAATTTCGCGTCCGAGGATGGAGAGGTTCTTTCCGTGGAGTTTCACTGGAGTATAAGGAGCGACTACTTCGTCGTCAAAGCCTATCTGTGAGTTCAGCCAGCGCAGACGTGAGTGGCGCCAAGGTTCGTCATCACCGTGGTTGGCAATGACATTGTCTGTTACGTTCAGGGTCACCTCTACGGTTCTGCTCTCGGCATTGTCGGCTGTCAGGGTCACTTTACCCTTGTATGTTCCTGCAGAGAGCAGTTCGGGAACCATGGTGCCAATCCACAAGGGCTGAATCTTACCCTGCTTGACAGAACATTCCTTCTCAAACACGGTACCTGTCACGTCGATGCCGTCCGTGTTGATACAATTAAAGGATGAGGCCGGAATCTCCTCACCGGTTTTCTCGTTAACCAGTGCGGTGTAGGTGAGGCGGATATTGTTCACATCTCCGCGAACAGCCCATACACCAAATTGGAAGCAATAGTATTCGCCCTTGTCGGCTGTGCCATCGAAAGTCGTGTGCTTCCCTTCCTTTGCCCAACGGTAAGGAATGTCGCTGGTCATGCGAATAGGGAACTTACGGTCTTCGGTGAAGAGGATGTACTTGCCGTCGGCGTTTGCCTTACGCACAGCCTCTGTCTCAGCTTCTGTCGCGATGATTTCCATCGGGTAGAAACTGTTGAACTCGTCGATTGACTGATACTGGACGAGGGTAGCAACCGGAAGTTTGGGCGCAGTCTTGCCGGTCAGTTTGTTCTTCTTCAGCCATGCGGGGTCTGCCGTATCTTTGAATGGCAGGTATGTCATGTTGGGGTACCACCACGACTTTGCTGTGTTGCGGCAGTTAAGGTAGTAGATGTAGTACTTGCCCGGAACTGTCTGAGGCTGGAATACGATTTCACCTTTTTCTCTGTTGTAGGTAAAGCGTGCCACATTCGTAACCTGCTTACCGGTCGTTGCATCGATGATGAAGACACCCTTTTGGTCTACATTGGTGTCGCGTCGACGCCAGTTGAGTGATGCCATGACAGCATCAGCTTGTTTTTCAACGGAAACAACTGCACGGTGATTGCCCAGTGAGTCGCAATCCCATGTACCGGTTCCATACAAATCTTCTGTTGGCACGTTCTGGGCTGTTGCTATGCCAGCGAACATGCACATCATGGTAAATAATAACTTTTTCATAAATATTAATTAGATGGTTAGTTTACTGTGTAGTTCTTGATGCGGGCAATCAGTTCGTCCTGTGGACGACGCTTCTCCAGGTCTTCCGGGTCTGCCTGCTGGTTGCGGAAGATCTTTTTCAGTTGTTCGTTCTCGTCCTCGAACCGAGCAATCTCTTCTTCGGTGAACGAGTCGCGGAGTTTCTCTGCGGGTGTGACAAGTTCGTAGCCGAGTTTTTGTAGCGTATCTCCGGCCACTGACTCAAAGATTGCAATCTGTTCGGGTGTCATTTCCCTCAGAAATTTCTTCGTATTGTCTTTCATGATGGGTCGACTCACATTCTGCCACATCTTGCCGGCTGTGGCGGTGTGGGCCGACTCACTGCTCTTGTAGTAGTTCAGGCATTGGTCAGAGTACGGAACGCCCAACTTGTCGCAGATAGTCCGGAGGGTTGCTTCCGGATTGGCAATGAGTGTTTCGTAGGCGACGCTTATGAAGCGGTCGGCCGGAATGTGCGCTTTGAGTCGGAGTGCCTCTTCTTGGTCTTTCTTCCAGTTTTTGGCAATGTTGTAGACATGTTTCTCGCCTACAATCGCCTTGCTGAATGACAGCGCCACGTCGCGGCCATCTCGGTGCAGGTACAGGTAGAACGGATGAACGCCTGTATTTTCTATCCCGTCGATAAAAAAGGCGTTCTTCATGCTCTTGTTCAGCCAGAAGTCTGCATGCCGTTGGCGGGCGCCTTCCTCGTAGATGACTCGGAAGAGTTCGAAGAGTGTGTGTGTCCGGCATTGGCTGATGATTTGTGCCGTGTCCAGATTCACACCTTCCCAGGGTACGGGATTGATGCGCACCAATTCACATACATCTGCTGCCAGCCGTTGGAAGTTCTGTTCGTTGGTCAGATCTCCGTATTTGGGCAGCAGCGGAATGAAGCGTTGCAGGATGTGGGGCGGGTGAGGTGCGAAAATGCAGCCGACACCGTCCAGCATGACACGCAGGAGGTTCGATCCTGAACGCTGTGTGCCAATCATCTGTATGCCTTTGATATTGCTCATGGGGGTGTTGTTGTTTTAGAATAGAAGTAGTCCTGCTATGCCGGATGCCAGAATAAGTAG
Source organism: Bacteroidales bacterium (assembly GCA_029227175.1). GTDB lineage: Bacteria > Bacteroidota > Bacteroidia > Bacteroidales > Bacteroidaceae > Bacteroides. Next base: position 37,310 of record JAQXZK010000072.1, read on the forward strand.
TGCAGGACTGATGTTATATTTGAACATAAGTGAGAGTGAGAGCGCCAGGATGCCGGCCGAAATCCATGATGGTTCCATGGTCTTTCCTATCATGAGGACGGATGCTACAATCATTCCGATGACTGCTGCATGGATGCCTTTGAGTATGGCCTTGATGGCTGTTGACTTCTTAAGGGCCGGCACAAATTGTGACAGGGAGACAGTCAGAACGGCCGGTGGGGTGAACATGGCTATCGTGGCACAGATGGCACCCGTGATTCCCGTAAGTTTGTATCCGATGAAGGTGGCTGAGATGAAAATCGGTCCCGGGGTAATCTGTCCGATGGCAATGCCGTCGGCAAAGGTGTTGCTGTTCATCCATTGCAGGTTCTCGACAAACAGTTCGTGAAGTGCCGGGATGACAACGTACCCGCCTCCTAACAGCGTCAGGCTGGCTCCTGTAAAGACGGAGCATACATTCAGGTTGTTCACTTCCGGATGCCCCTTCATGATAGCGTGGAGAATGGCTGCTATCATAATAAGGAATACCAGTATGATAGCGGTTATGACCAGTTTCAACTTGAAGTTTGCCGATTCGGTGTCGGACGAATCGACCGTCGTTTGGGTTTTGCCCTTGAACAGGAAGAATCCTGCACAGCCGCTTGCCAAGATTAGGGCAGCGGTGGTTGCATACCCGCCGACGAGTATGAGCATGAGTGCTGAAATACCGCAGATAATCCAGGAGGGGATGTTGTCTAAGTTCTTCTTGCCCATCTTCCAGGCTGTGTGGGCAATCAGTGCAGTAACCAGTGGAATGATGCCATAGAAAAGGTTTTTCACAGCCGGGATGTTGCCGTAGGTGCAGTATGTCCATGAAAGCAGGACGACAAGCAGGAAGGAGGGGAGGATAATCCCCGTGAAGGCTGCCATGGCTCCGGCGATGCCTCTCATTCTGTAGCCGAGGTAGGCAATCACGTTCACAGCCTGTGCGCCGGGCAGTACAGATGTCAGGGAGACACCGTCGAGTACGTCTTCTTCTTTCAGTTTCTTGTCTATCTCGACCACTTGCTTCTGGACCATGGCAATCAGTGCCATGTATCCGCCAAAGGAAACCGTCCCTAACTTGAGGAAGGTTAGGAAGATGTAAAGAAGCGATGCTGGTTGGGTCTGTTCCTTCGACATCAGTTTTGTGCTTTGAAGTATTTGCTGAAACTGTCTATCGGCACATAAGTGGCGCGATAGGGTGCCCAGTACATGACGGCTTGCCAGAGGATGTTTCCTTGCAGGTCGGTTATCAGCACAGAGCCGGTCTTCGAACTGCATTGCAGGAGGTTCCCGTTGGGGAGCAGATAGGCGCTACCCATTCTGGCTGTGTAGTTGGCTGCCGGGAGCATGGCCTTGATGGTGGTTTGGGCGGTTTTGTTCTCTTCGTCCAGGCGGAAGGCCTTGGCGCCTGAAATCTCGTTCCACAGACCGTTGTCAAACAGCATCAGGTCGCCGTTCTCCATGATGTATGGGGTGTGCTGGAAGGAGAAGTAATCTTCTTCGTTCATCTGGAAGTCGCCGTTGCGTCCCATGCGCCATTCTATCTCGCCCGTCTGCCGGTTTACCTTCCATATCTGGTCTTCGATAGGTGCTGAGAGCAGGAAGTTCCCTTTCTGGTCCATGCACATACCGTTGATGTGGAAGCGGTCGTATTTGTATTCGCTGAGCATGGTGTCCTTCTCGATGTCCCAGTGCTCCCATGCCGACCATTTGCTGAGGACGTTCCCCAATGAGTCTATTTCAAGGATGCCGTCTCCGCTGATGGTGTCGGTCACTGTCTTTCCGTCTTCTTTGAAGGTCGCTACGGTCTTGGGACGGTAGAGGGTGAAGATGTGACCATCCTTATCCATGTGTGCGTCGTGGTGGATAACCTGTAGTTCCTTATCTTCCATGACCTTGTTGAGGTCCAGTCTCCAGAGCAGGTTGCCTTGCAGGTCTATCTCGGCCAGTCCCGTTCCTCCTGCAAATCCTATTGCTCCCCGTCTCAGGGGTTTCTTGTGCTCCTCGGCATGTGCCTCTTCAGCGGTGAGCGGTCTGTCGTCTACCTCGTCCTTGATTTGGGGGCGGAGCAGTGCCAGGATTGTGCCTCTGGGCGTCAGCGTGGCATGGCGGATGCCGATGTCGTTCAGCTGGAAGCGCCAGCGTATGTTTCCTTCCGCGTCAATCATGGTGATGTTGCCCGGTAATCGTCCGTTGCAGGTCATGATTAGTCCGTCTCCCAATGCTGTTGTGTCGTGCGGGTGACTCTCGTTGAACCAATGGTTCTGCATGTAGTTCGGGTATTTTTCGGTTCTGAAGGAGAGCGCCGGGGTCTTGTGGGCGAAGGTCTCGTCCAACACGACCTGATAGGTGTACTCGCAGTCTGCCTTGAGCAGCATCAGGCTTATCTGGTGCAGGGTGTCTGCCGGTGAGGTTGTCGTTCGGAATTTCTTGCCGGTGGCTACTTCCGTATAGTCCACATATACCGGTGCGGGCTTTGCCAAGTGTACCTCTACCATTCCGTAGACAGGAATTTCTTTCGGGAAGTAAAGTTTCAGTTCTTTGATGGTGTTACTGCTGCGCTGAAAGCCGATGTAGGCAACCATGCCGCCTAATGCTATGATGATAGAACCTAAAATAATCAGTGTCTTCTTGCTCATTTTACGTAAAATATATAAGATCATGCAAAGGTACATATTTCTTGGTGGTGAACCATGCGGAAGAGGCTTAAACTGTTTTTTGATTTTTGTTAAATAATTCCAAATGCACCGAATAGAGATAAAAGAACAGGCCACCCGGTGAGGGGTGGCCTGCTTCAATGTATAATGATTTGAGGTTTAAATCATTATTTCGGCATACGTGACTTGTTTGCTTCTTCCATGAACTTGTTCTTCTGAGCTTCCCTCAAAGGATATGGGAACAAGTGGAGGTCAGACAAGTTAGCAGGAACTGTCCAGTTGTTGGCAGCGAAGAGTTCGCGTACCTGCTTGTCATAACCACCGAGACGGAGAGCGTCAGGTCTGTTCATGTTCTCTTCTACAAACTCCCAACCACGTTCTTTCAGGATAGCTTCGTTCATAGCTTCTACAGAAGCAGGAACCGGGTATCCTGCTGAGCCATAGGTGATGTCAGCACCGTTGTAGCCTGAACGGCCACGGATTTTGTTGATGTATGGGAGAGCTGCGGCTACACCTGCGGTGTTGTTCTTGATTTCTGCCATGCAGAGGTAAGCATCTGAGAGACGGAAAACAGAAACGGTACGACCATCGTAGTAAGCGTCAGAAACCATCTTGTAGGTGTACTTCATCGGAGTTACGTTGTCCATGAACTTCACGTTACCTGAAACGATTTCAGGGTCATTGTCTGGACGTAAACCGCGAACAGAGTAAATCATGTTCTTGTCACCGTTAGCCTGTATTGATTCATAGTCGTAGTGGAAGAAGTACTTACGTGCGTCATTGTCGTCATAACTCTTCCAGAAACCGATTGATGTGCCATAGTATGCCCAACGTCCGGTTACTTCCGGGTGGTTCTGAGGACCATAGTGATTAGTAATTTCGGCACCGTTTGAACCTATCTCGTGGAGGAGAGCGAAGATCAACTCCTTGCTCTGCTTGTTGAACTCAGACCATACCTCGCGGAAGTCATCTTCCAAAGCGTATGGACCGCTGAGGACAGCCTGGATGTAAGGCTCAGCTGTTGAGTATTCGTGACGGCGCATGTAAATCTTACCGAGGAGCATGTTGGCTGCACCCTTGGAAGCACGTGCTACGTCAATACCTTCCCACTGTGCAGGGAGAGTAGCGATACATTCCTTCAGGTCAGGGATGAGCAGCTCGTCTTCGATTGTCTTTACTTCTGTCAATGGGTAGTCGTATGACTCGTCGATGCTAAGTGGTTCTGTTACCATAGGAACAGCACCCCAGCCGTTTGTCAAGTCATGGTATGCCAATGCGCGACAGAACTTTGCCTGTGCAACACAGAGCTTCTTGTCTGCATCTGACATGTCGACTGCTTCATCAATCTTGGTAATGATCATGTTGGCATTGTTGATGACCTGATACATGTCCTGCCAGTTACTGTTGAAGTAGAGATTGCTTGCATCGTATGTCAACTGAGCCATTTGAGCAGGAGCGGGTGGTGTGGAGTAGCACATACCTGTACTGTAGTCAGTGATAGTAACGAGGTAGCCTGCATAGTAGCGCCAAGAGTCACCCGGATATGGGTTCAGGTCTGAATACAAACTTACTACTGCTGCCTGCATACCTGCAGCGGTGCTGTAGGCATTACCCGTAGTCAAACTGCTGTAGATTTTCGGGGTTAGGTCGCAACAAGAAGTCATTCCGAGACCACCGGCAACAGCGATGCCTAAAATATAATTCTTAAGTTTCATTGTCTGTGCTATCTTTAAATTAGAATGTGATGTTCAAACCGAATGTGTAGGTACGCATAGCCGGGTATGAGTTGAAGTCCAAACCTGCACCGGCGTTAGCGGTCTGCTTAGAGCTTGAGTTGTTGTATTCGTAACCCTTGGTGTCGACTTCAGGATCCCAGCCGGAGTAACCGGTGATGGTGAAGAGGTTCTCCAGAGAAACGTATAGGCGGCATGAACTTACAACTTTCTTGAATGGAATGGTGTAACCCAGTGTCAAGTTCTTCAGGCGTACGAATGAAGCGTCTTCTACGAAGTGGTCGTTCAGGTAGCTACCCTTCTTTGCGTAGTAGAAACCGTTACGTGGAAGGTCTGTGTTGGTGTTGCTTGGAGTCCAACGGTTGAGCGCATCGGTTGTGCGGTTCCACTCGAGGTTCATGCGTGTCATGTTCAACAAGTCGTTGCCGACAGAACCCTGGAAGAATACGTTCAAGTCGAAGTTCTTCCATGTGAAGGTATTTGTCAAACCGAAGATGAAGTCAGGAGAAGCGTGACCGATGATAGTGCGGTCGTCTGATGTGATTTCTTTGTCACCGCTTACGTCGTAGAACAAAGGATCACCCGGCTTCGCATTGGTCAGCTGACCTGTCTGTGAAGCATACTGGTAAGAAGGATCGCTGGTGTCTGTTGTGCTCTGGAGAACGCCCCAATATTTGAAACCAAAGAGAGAGCCGAGGGCTTCACCTTCGCGTACGATAGCGTACTGCTGTTCAGATACGGTACCCATTGGCTTGGAAGAGGTGATGAAGATGTCACCGTTGCGGCCGAGGTTCAATACCTTGTTCTTGTTGAATGAGATATTGAATTTGGTATCCCATGTGAAGTTCTTTCTCTGGAAGTTGTGAGAAGTGATGTCGAGTTCAACACCGGCGTTGCTGATAGAACCGATGTTCTGTTGTGCACTTGTGTAACCGGTGTAGAGAGGTGTAGAAACGTTCAACAGCAAGTCGCTGGTCTTCTTGTAGTAAGCATCTACAGTCACAGCCAGGCGGTTGTTGAGGAAGCCCATGTCGATACCGAAGTTGTACTGGGTTGTGCTTTCCCACTTCAGCTTAGAGTTCTCGGCAGCACCTGTGTGGATGTGTGTACCGCTCTGTGTGGTAGAACCGTCGAGGGTGAAGTGTGTAGCGCTGATCAATGCGTAAGAAGCATAGTCGGCGATACGCTCGTTACCGGTCACACCGACACCGGCGCGTACCTTCAAGTTAGAGAATACGTTGAGGTTCTTGATGAAATCTTCTTCGCTTGCACGCCATGCGATAGAACCTGATGGGAAGGTACCCCAGTGGTTGTTGACACCGAAGCGTGAAGAACCGTCGCGACGTACGGTAGCTGTAACGAGATATTTGTCGTTGAATGTGTAGTTAACACGGCCGAAGAAAGAAACGAGGATGTTCTCGGTCTTGTTAGAAGCGATTGATTCCTTCTGTGCAGCACCTGCGAGGTTGTTCCACTCGTAGAGGTCGGTTGCGAAGTTCTTGGCTGTAATCTTGCGGTATTCGCCGGTGAATTTTTCGTAGGTGTAACCCAACATCACGTTCAAGTCATGCTTTTCCTTGATGGTGGTGGTGTAGTTCAGGATACCTTCGAACAACTGGCGGGTAGAAGAGTAGTCGTATGTACTTGCAACACCCTTGTCGATACCACCCTGATAGGTAGAAGCCGGGAGGTAAGAACCCTGGAATTCGTGCAGTGTCTCGATACCTGCAGTAGCCTTAGCGGTGAAGCCCTTGAACGGAGTGATTTCTACGTAAGCAGTACCGTCCAACTTGTCGATGGTCTTCTCGTTCTTACGTTCCAAGAGGTTACAGAGTGGGTTGTCACCACGTCCGTTGTCCGGTCTGCCGTATGTGCCGTCCGGATTGTAAGGAGCGATAGCCGGGTCGAATGAGAGGATAGAGAGCAATACGTTTGAGTTGAGGATGTTACCGCTATAGCTCTGTGTGTTTGACATTTCACGGTGAGCATAGAGGTTAGCACCTGCCTTGATGTAGTCGTTAACGGTCTGGTCAACGTTTACACGGCCTGAGATACGGTTGAAGCTGGTGTTTTTCAGGATACCTTCCTGGTTGAAGTAACCGAGGCTGGTCATTACCTTTGTCTTGTCAGAACCGCCGCGGAAGGCGAGGTTGTGGTCGTGTACGAGGCCGAGGCGTGTACATTCCTTGATCCAGTCGGTGTCCTGTTTACGAGCCAACTGAGTCTGTGTGTATGCACCGTACTCATCGTTTTCGTGTCCGTCAAGTTCCTTGTAGAGTTCGTTGCCCAATTTCATGTACTCTTGTGCGTTCAACATCTCGAACGGCTGTGTCATCTGCTGTACGCCTACATAGCCGTTGTAAGAAATCTTGTTTTCGCCAGACTTACCGCGCTTGGTAGTGATGAGGACAACACCGTTGGCACCACGTGCACCGTAGATAGCTGTTGCAGAAGCGTCCTTGAGGATCTGCATGCTCTCGATGTCGTTCGGGTTGATGTTAAGACCTTCGGTTGAAGGGAAACCGTCCACTACGTAGAGAGGTTCGTTAGATGAAGAGATAGAGTTGCTACCACGGACACGTACGGAGATAGAACCGCCCGGAGCCTTAGAGGTCTGCTGAACCTGTACACCGGCAGTCTTACCCTGCAATGCCTGTGCTGCGTTTGATACGGTACCACCAAGTACCATTTCGTTAGCAGATACAGTAGAGATAGCACCTGTCAAGTCTTTTTTCTTCACATAACCGTAACCGATGGCTACGACTTCGTTCAATGCAACGGCATCTTCAGCGAGAGTCACGTCGATGGTGCTCTTTGAAGCTGCAATTTCCTGAGTCTTGTAGCCGATGAATGAGAATACGAGGGTCTGACCTTTGCGTACTCCCTTGATAGAATAGTTACCGTCAACATCGGTTGTAGCACCGTTGCTGGTTCCCTTAACAACGACAGTTGCACCTGCCACCGGGCCGTAGGCGTCTTTTACCTGACCGGTAACAGTGATGGTGTTCTGCTGGGTCACTTCCAATGCGTCAGCATCGGCAGCCATGGCAGGAACACACAACGCACCCATCGCAAAAGCCATATTCATGGTGAACATAACTTTAAGCAATCTTGCTTTCTGTTCTTTTTTCATGTTGGTTGAGTTTTACTAAAAAATATTTGAGTTTGGTTTTTTATTCTTCGCCATATTAAATGCAGAGTATGTGCCAGTCATACCCTTGTTACAGTGACAGTTTTTGTTCGTTCCTTTTTTCGCGCTTTTAAAGAATTAGATTTTTCCACTCGGCAAAGATGAAAATTTTTAATGAAAAAATGGCATTTTGTGCCGATTTTAACATATTCAACCCACAAGAAAAAGAAAAAAAGGTGAAAGATAGGAGTTGTACTATTGTTTTTTTTGATGTATTTACTGTGGTTGTGCGCTGTTTAGTCTTGTAATCTCTGTTTGTTTTGCCGTTGTGCTGATATCGTCATGTGGATGTATCTTTCACCTTAAAAATATTTCTCTAATACCCCCAGTTTAGGAATAGTGGGTGCTTGATTTAGATTAAGCATAATCAATTCCCCAGCACCTTCACTATTTTCCTAAACATTAAACCAATTATCTAATACCAATTTTCCATTAATATCGCAACAAATGTAGATACTTATCTCATGATATGCAAGTTTTTTTATTGACTTTTTGTCTAAAAAAAATATAAAAATGCTTCCAAAAGGATTTTCAACCAGTTAGAATAGGCATGTTTTGTCAATAGTTTTCGTTTTTGGCGGAGAGTAATGTCATACTTTTTTCTCTGTAGCAGGCTTTCCTGATGCTGCTGAAAGGCGTTTCTGAAGTGCTTTGTGTCGTTGTTTGTCCGAGAAAGGTGCGCACGGCGTCAGTCTGCTTTGCCAAGATTTCGAAAATCTTCCCGTCCTTGTTTTTCGTTGCTATGCTCATCTCGTGCGAAAGCCTCTGATTTGTTGCTCGGCAGTAGACGTTTGATAACAGTGCTCCAAAAAGTGCATCTGGCATGTCTGTTCTTTGGATATTCTTTTTTATCTTTGTATACCTATTATATATACATTAGCAATATGAGAAGAATACTTGGATTAGCCTTTGCGGCATTGATGGTTTGTTCATGTGCGCATACGCCTACATGGACATTGGTTTGGGAGGAAAACTTCGACGGTAATGAACTGGACACAACGGTGTGGTCACGCACGAAGAAAGGACGGGCCGACTGGGCGAACACGCAGTCGGACGACCCGCGTCTGGTCGAGTTTCGAGACGGTCTGCTGGTGCTGAAGGGAATGGTAGGCGACACGATAGGCGATTCTATCACCTACATCACAGGTGGTGTCCTCTCGCGCGGAAAGAAAAACTTCAATCCGATTGCCCGCGTGGAGGTTCGCGCCCGCCTGCATGGAGCCAAGGGTGCATGGCCTGCTCTGTGGATGATGGGCGAGGGCTATCAGTGGCCGTACGGTGGCGAGATAGACATCATGGAGCGTTTGAGCTATGATTCCATCTTCTACCAGACAGTTCACTCTCCTTACACACTTACACACGAGGGCGAGAAACACGGAACGACAGCTCCGTTCAATCCGGACGATTTCAATGTGTTTGGCGTGCAGGTCATGGAAGACAGTATCACCTATTTCATTAACGGACAACAAAGCTATTCCTACTATCGTAATGCCGAGTTGCCGGACTCACTTCATCAGTATCCTTTCCTCGTCCCCAATTATATCCTGATGGATATGCAGTTGGGTGGCAATTGGGTCGGTGAGGTAGATCCAAACGACCTCCCGGTCGAGATGGAGATTGACTGGGTCAGAGAATATAATCTGAAGTAAATGAGTTGATTTTCCAATATCGTTTTGCTGAGCCCTCTCTGTCTTGGACGGAGGGGGCTTTTGTTTAAGCCCCAAACGGTCATCGGATTGCAGATAGGTTCTTGCGACGTTAACGACAACGGAGACAACAAGGACAAGGCTATTTGCGGAGTTCAGATAGAACCACACGACAGAAGTCTGTGAAGACGTGCTGCCGGATTTTTCGTCAGGATGCCGGAGTGGGAACTTGGGTCGTGCAGACTTTTCCGCCGTGCGAAAGTTCCGTTAACCGGTGCATGGAGGTTTTTCCGCCGTGCGACAGGGCCGTTAACCGGTGCATCGCAGTTTTTCCGCCGTGCGAAAGTGTCGTTAACCGGTGCATGGAGGTTTTTCCACCGTGCGACAGAGCCGTTAACCGGTGCATGGTGGTTTTTCCATCGTGCGACGCGAACGTTTTTTTTGCTTCCGATAAGTTTAACCCAAATCGGTTTAAAGATTCAACCCATTTGCTTTTATTTTTACGGAATAAAACTATGATTCTTTTGGAAAATTCGTATCTTTACCGTCTCATGGCGTAGAAGGAAAGAAAAAACAAAATATAATGACTCAAAAATGGAACTATTTACCCATAACATCCGAACAACTCGAGGCAAGCCAATTACTCGCTAAAGAATTGGGAATCAGTCCTATTCTTGGCCGACTGCTGGTGGAGCGTGGGATAACTACGGTCTCACAGGCCAGGAAATTCTTTAGGCCTCAACTGCCGGAACTGCATGACCCGTTCCTGATGAAGGATATGGACAAGGCAGTAGACAGATTAAACATTGCTATGGGCCGTAAGGAGCGGATACTGATATATGGCGACTACGATGTGGATGGCACCACGGCCGTTGCGCTGGTATACCGATTCTTGCAACAATTTTATTCGAATATCGATTATTACATCCCTGACCGTTACAACGAGGGATATGGAGTGACACGTCGGGGCGTGGACTATGCTGCTGAGACGGGTGCTACGCTGGTTATTGTGCTTGACTGTGGTATCAAGGCCATAGACGAGATTGCTTATGCCAAGGAGAAAGGTATCGACTTTATCATCTGTGACCATCATGTGCAGGACGCGGAGTTGCCGGACGCTGTTGCCACGCTCAATCCGAAACGTCTGGACAATACCTATCCGTACGAACATCTTTCGGGATGTGGTGTAGGCTTTAAGTTCATGCAGGCCTTTGCTTTGAGCAATGGGATAGAGTTTCATCACCTAATTCCGCTGCTCGACCTGTGTGTGGTCAGCATTGCTTCGGACATAGTGCCCATCATGGGCGAGAACAGAATCCTGGCTTATCACGGACTGAAGCAACTGAACAGTAATCCGAGTGTCGGACTGAAGGCCATCATCGATGTGTGCGGACTGACAGACCGGGAACTGACCATGGGCGACATCATCTTTAAAATCGGACCGCGCATCAATGCTTCCGGACGTATCCAGAACGGCAAGGAAGCTGTAGACCTGCTCACTGAAAAAGACTTTGCCGTGGCACATGCCAAGGCAAGCCAGATAAACCAGTATAACGAGACGCGAAAAGATCTTGACAAAAGCATGACCGAAGAGGCAAACACCATTGTCGAGGCATTGGAGGACTTGTCGGACAGACGTTCCATCGTCATCTATAACGAGGACTGGCACAAGGGAGTGATAGGCATCGTGGCGTCCCGACTTACGGAAGTTTACTACCGCCCGGCCGTGGTGCTGACGCGTACCGATACGCTGGCCACCGGTTCTGCCCGATCGGTGCAGGGCTTCGATGTCTACAAAGCCATTGAGTATTGCCGCGACCTGCTGGAGAACTTTGGTGGGCATACGTATGCCGTCGGACTGTCTATGAAGGTTGAGAACGTACCTGCCTTCATCGCTCGTTTTGAAGACTATGTCTCACAGCACATCCTGCCAGAGCAGTGCAATGCCGTGATTGACGTGAATGCCGAGATAGACTTCCGCGACATCTCGCCCAAGTTCTGCAACGACCTGAAAAAGTTCAACCCCTTCGGTCCAGAGAACGAGAAACCGGTCTTCTGCACCCACAAGGTCTACGACTACGGCACCTCAAAGGTGGTGGGTCGCGAGCAGGAACATATCAAACTGGAACTGGTCGACAACAAGTCGAACAACGTGATGAACGGTATTGCCTTCGGACAGAGTTCGCAGGTGCGCTTCATCAAGACAAAACAGTCGTTCGACATCTGCTACACCATCGAGGAGAATACCCACAAGCGTGGCGAGGTACAACTGCAGATTGTAGACATCAAGCCTGACAAGAGCCAGGCCTGAACAACGAATCCTTACAGCCTATGCCTGACGAGCAAAAGGATTATCGGGCCATCCTGAAGAAATATTGGGGCTACGATGACTTCCGGGCTATCCAGCTTCCCATCATCGAGAGCATCTGCCGGGGGCAGGACACCTTGGGGCTGATGCCTACGGGTGGCGGGAAGAGCATCACCTTTCAAGTGCCGACGATGGCAATGGATGGATTGTGTCTGGTCATCACCCCCTTGATTGCACTGATGAAAGATCAGGTGAGCAACCTCAAACGGCGTGGCATCAAGGCATTGGCTCTCTACAGTGGCATGAGGCCCTCACAGATGTACACGGTGCTCGACAACGCCATGTACGGGCACTACAAGTTCCTCTATGTCTCGCCAGAACGATTGATGACCGAACTCTTCCTTTCCAGATTAGGCCGGATGAAAATCTGCCTCATTGCAGTGGACGAGAGTCATTGCATCTCGCAATGGGGCTATGACTTCCGCCCCGCCTATTTGCAACTGGCAGCCATTCGCAAACGTCTCCCCGGCGTTCCGGTACTGGCGCTGACCGCCACCGCCACTCCTGAAGTGGTGGATGACATTCAGGAGAAACTGCTTTTTGCCAAGAAGAATGTCTACAAGATGAGCTTCGAGCGGCCGAACCTCGCCTATATCGTGCGCAAGACGGAAGACAAGTACGGAGAACTGCTGAAGATGCTGCGCAGCGTGCAAGGCTCGACCATTCTGTATGTGAGGAATCGCCGGCGTACGCGCGAGTTGTGCGAATACCTGCAGAAGCAGGGTTTCACGGCCGAGTTCTATCATGCAGGGTTAGATGACATCACGCGCGATGCGCGTCAGCGACGGTGGCAAGCGGGCGAGAGCCGCATTATGGTAGCCACCAACGCCTTCGGCATGGGTATCGATAAGCCGGACGTCCGGTTGGTCGTTCATCTGGACCTGCCCGATTCTCTTGAAGCCTACTTTCAGGAAGCGGGGCGCGCCGGGCGCGATGGAGCGCAGGCCTATGCCTTCATCTTCTACTCGCGTTCCGATGTCACCATGCTGAAGAAGCGTGTCAGCGACAACTTCCCCGACTTGGATGCCATTCGTCTGGTGTACGAGCACCTGCAGTATTACTATCAGATGGCGATGGGTGACGGACAGGGCTGCATCAGACAATTTGACTTGGAGGACTTCTGTCGCAAGTTTCATCACGCCATCCTGCCCTGTGACGGAGCCTTGAAAATACTCTCGCTGGCCAGATATATCGAGTATACTGAAGAACAAGACAGTGGTTCGAGAGTTGTCTTCAGGGTGACGCGCGAAGATTTGTACCACCTGCGTGATATGGATGCAAAGGCAGACAAGTTGCTCATGTGTATGCTTCGGAACTACACGGGCATTTTCCTTGAGCAGACCCACATCAGCGAGGAGGCAATGGCCGAACTGACGGGGATGACGCGGCAGGAGGTCTGCGAAATCCTGATTCGCCTGAGAATGGCCGGTGTCATCAGTTACGTCCCGCGCAAGCGTACACCTTATATAATATATACGCGCGCGCGCGTACCGATGGACGAATTGAGATTCCCACCATCGGCCTATGAAGATCGAAAGGCCCGTTACCTTAGGCGCGTTGAGGCCATGATAGGCTATGTAACCAACAGTTCGGAGTGCCGGAGCCGCCTGTTGCTAAACTATTTCGGCGAGAAAAACGATCACAGTTGTCAGCAGTGCGATGTATGCACTGCGAAGGCAGACCTGCCCTTGCTACCGGGTGAGTCCAGAGACGATGAACGGCTTCGTCGGCAGGTCTGTGACCTGTTGAGAGAACGGAAATGTACGCCCAATGTCCTCTATGACGCTCTCAACACAGACCGAGAGAGACTGGCATCGCTCCTCAGACAACTCTTGGACGAAGAAAAAATACAGTGGAAAGACGGATACTTCTCACTGAATCGATACGGGCGAGGCTGACAGGGACGCGCATGGGCCGGGATGAATAAAACCCGCGTGATGTCAGACTTTGTGGGGGAATTGTGTTACCTTTGCATACTTTCGAGTGTTTGAATCCGTAAGAAAAACAAATAAAAACAGAAGCAAGACAATGAGTTTTCTATCATCTCTTTTCTCCGGCAAGTCCGCGACTCCGGAGGAGGAAAAACAAAAGCAAGACAACAAGAACTTCGAGATACTGAAATTTGACGGACTTCGGGCTGCTCGCATGGGCAGGCTTGATTATGCCATCCTGTGTTATCAGAAGGCTTTGGCACTGAAACCCGATTTTGAGGTAAAGCAATACCTGTCACAGGCGTACGTACAAGGTGGAATGTTGGATGAGGCCCGGGCGCAGTTGGAGGAAATGGTAGCCGAAGAGCCTACTCACATCCCTTCGCTGCTGATGTTGTCCAATGTTTGTTTCATGCTGGAAGACTATGAGGCCATGGCATCTGCAGCCGAGCGTGCCACCCGGATAGACGCTTCCAACAGCGTTGCGTTCTGTCTGTGGGCGAAGGCCGACAAGGGGATGCAGAACGAGTTGATGTGTGTCGCGCACCTGACCCAAGCCATTGCAGTTGACGCTTCGAATGTGGAGGCACTGCTGATGCGCGGAGAAATCTTGTTACAGATGGGGCAGCTCGACGAGGCGAGGAAAGACGTGGAGGCAGTGCTGGCATTGAGCCAGGAAGAGGAAGCCATGCAGTTGAACGCCAGGATTTTAGCAGCAGAAGGCCGGATGGAAGAGTCAGAAACGCTTTTGCGACAGCTTGTCACGACCTATCCGATGACTGAGGAAACCTATATCCTCCTGAGCCAGCTGCTTGCTGCACAGCAACGTTATGCCGACGCTATCGCGGTGTGCGACGAGTACGTGGAGATAACGGATGAGTCGGCTGCGATATTCAAGGAGCGTGGCAGAGTGAAGTATCTCAGCGGCGACAAGCAGGGAGCGGAAAAGGATGCCCGCAAGGCCGGGGAGTTGGGTGACCGGCAGTTCGAACAATGCACAGGCGAGTATCGGAACTATGTACCCAAGACGGACGCGTTGGGCCTCAGTCTGTAAAAAATAATGCAGAAAAAATTGATAAATGCTTTGATATTGCATATTTTTCTTTACTTTTGCAGCGAATAAAGAAAGAACAATGTCCCTATGACACGATTTTACGCATACTATTTCTTCTTTTACTTTTACTTTAGCCAACAAGTAGAGCGGGAAATCGTATGTGTCAAGTGACAGTAGACATGAGATTGAAAAGAACCTGAAAATAATGATATGAAATCCCGCTCCATTGGTAAGCGGGATTTTTTTTGATGATAATATATGAAGAGAAAAGTTGCAATTCAAGGTGCTGTAGGCTCGTTTCACGACATCGCTGCTCATCAGTTCTTCCCCAATGATGAGATTGAACTTGTTTGTTGTGCTACGTTTGAAGAGGTGTTCTCTGCGCTGAAGAACGACAGTAAGACCATAGCCTTGTGCGCCATTGAAAATACGATAGCAGGAAGTTTGCTGCACAACTATGAATTGCTCCGCGAGAGCGCTATGCAGGTGATCGGGGAGTTCAAACTTCGTATCTCGCACTGTATCTGTTGTCTGCCCGACGAAGATTGGGAGGATCTCACGGAAGTCAATTCGCACCCCATTGCTCTGATGCAGTGTCGCGAGTTCCTGAACCGACATCCTCAGTTAAAAGTGGTTGAGGCCGAAGACACGGCGTTGAGTGCCGAACTGATTCACAAGAACAACCTGAAAGGCCATGCTGCCATCTGCTCCCAACATGCAGCGCAACTGAATGGCATGAAAGTACTCGAGTCGGGTATCGAGACCAACAAGCACAATTTCACCCGCTTCTTGGTTATCGCTGACCCCTGGCAGGCCGATGACCTCCAGAGGCAGTTGCAGGCAGTCCCCAACAAGGCCAGTCTGGTATTTTCGCTCCCGCACGCCGAAGGAAGCCTCTCACAGGTGTTGTCCATTCTCTCGTTCTATCACATCAATCTGACAAAGATTCAGTCTTTGCCAATTATCGGGCGCGAATGGGAATACCAGTTCTACGTGGATGTTGTCTTTGACAACCTGCTACGCTACAAGCAGTCAATCACTGCCATTACCCCACTAACCAAGGAATTGAAAATATTAGGCGAATATGCAGAATCAGGAAAATAAACGTATACGGCCGGCTGACAGGCTGGAAAGTGTCAGCGAATACTACTTCTCTCGAAAATTGAAAGAAGTGGCTCGAATGAATGCCGAAGGACTTGACGTGATAAGCCTTGGCATTGGTAGTCCGGATATGCCTCCATCGGCAGAGACGGTCGACACCCTCTGTCGGGAGGCCCGTAATCCCGGTGGTCACGGATACATGCCGTATGTCGGCATCCCGGAACTGCGTCAGGCCTTCGCAGCATGGTACAAGCGCTGGTATGACGTCGACCTCGACCCCGCTTCCGAGATTCAGCCGCTCATAGGTAGCAAAGAGGGTATTCTGCACGTCACGTTAGCCTTCGTGAATCCGGGCGATAAGGTGCTGGTGCCTAATCCCGGTTATCCTACCTACACGTCGTTGAGCCGCATCCTCGGCGCTGAGGTCGTCTACTACAACCTGCGTGCAGAGAATGGGTGGATGCCTGACTTTGACGAGTTGGAAAGCATGGACTTGGACGGTGTCAAGCTGATGTGGACAAACTATCCGAATATGCCGACGGGTGCCAATGCTACGCCAGAATTGTATGAGAAGCTTGTCGCTTTCGCCAAGCGCAAGGGCATTGTCATCGTCAACGACAACCCTTACAGTTTCATCCTGAACGACCATCCTATCAGCATCCTGAAGGTACCGGGAGCCAAAGACTGCTGCATCGAGTTCAACTCTATGAGCAAGAGCCACAACATGCCGGGATGGCGTATCGGTATGCTGGCCTCCAATGCGGACTTCGTACAGTGGGTGTTGAAGGTCAAGAGTAACATTGACAGCGGTATGTTCCGGGCGATGCAGCTTGCTGCGGCCACCGCTCTTTCGTGCGGTGAGGACTGGTACGAGTCGAACAACGCAAACTACAGAAGCCGCCGGGTATTGGCCGGGCAGATTATGGATGCCTTAGGCTGCACCTATGATGACAAGCAGGTGGGCATGTTCCTTTGGGGACGCATCCCCGAGTCGTGTGCTGACGTGGAGGAACTGACCGAGCGTGTACTTCACGAGGCGCGGGTGTTCATCACACCGGGTTTCATCTTCGGTAGTAACGGCAAGCGATACATACGCATATCGCTCTGTTGCAAGGATGAGAAACTGGCCCAGGCGTTGCAAAGAATCAAATCATTGAATATTAAACAATAAAAATAGCATCATAATATGGACATTGAATTAAAACCATTGAACCTCCCGGGTGAAGGCGAAAGACCTTTGGTCATCGCCGGCCCTTGCAGTGCAGAAACAGAAGACCAAGTGATGAGTGCAGCACGTGCTCTTTCAAAGAATGGCATTAAGATTTTCCGTGCCGGAATCTGGAAGCCCCGTACGAAACCGGGTGGCTTTGAGGGAATCGGTGTTGAAGGTCTTGCCTGGATGAAAGCTGTCAAGCAGGAAACCGGTATGCTTGTAGCTACCGAGGTGGCTACGGCCAAACATGTATACGAGGCATTGAAGGCCGGCATAGACGTGCTGTGGATTGGAGCACGTACCACTGCCAACCCGTTTGCCGTACAGGAAATTGCCGACGCGTTGAAGGGTGTTGACGTGCCCGTGCTCATCAAGAACCCGGTGAACCCCGACCTGGAGTTGTGGATTGGTGCCTTGCTGCGCATCAACGGTGCCGGCCTGCAACGTA
>JAQXZK010000073.1 GCA_029227175.1 Bacteroidales bacterium
GCAGGCGTCAATCATTTTTGATGTAGCTGTAGCAATGGTGGATATGTGTCCGGCACTTAAAAGACGCATAAAGCCTGTGCTTTCACAAAAGCGGCTTATATACCGACCGACCAACAGTGTGTACAGAGTTCTGTCCTCGGACGTCAAGAACAAGCACGGCTATAATGTTTCCGGCTGTATATTTGACGAGCTGCACGCGCAGCCGAATCGTGACTTGTGGGATGTCATGACTAAAGGTGCAGGCGATGCACGTGACCAGCCGCTGACACTTGCGCTGACAACAGCGGGGAACGATGAAAACTCTATATGTTTTGAGCAGCATCTAAAGGCTATTGATATTATTGAGGGCAGGAAAACTGACAGTAGCTTTTATGCAAAGATATACGGACTGACACAAGATGATGACTGGGAGGACGAGAGCAACTGGTATAAAGCAAATCCGTCACTTGGCAACACCGTAACGATAGAAAAGGTTCGCAAGGCTTACCTCAGTGCAAAAGGCAATCCGGTGGACGAAGCGTTGTTTAAGCAGCTCCGATTGAATGTATGGGGAGAAAAGGCTCTCTCCTGGATGAACATGGTGGAGTGGGATGCCAACAACGAAAGTGTAGATATAAACCATCTTATAGGACGTGAATGCTACGGAGGTCTTGACTTATCGTCAACAATGGACCTTACAGCCTTTGTGTTATGTTTCCCACCGAGGAACGAGGGCGAGAAATTTATACTACTCCCCTACTTCTTTATCCCAGAGGATAATATACACAAAAGAGTAACGCGTGACCATGTACCGTACGACAGATGGCTGTCACAAGGACACATCGAGGCAACACCGGGAAATGTTGTGGATTACCGATATGTAGAGGCACGGATAAAGGAACTCGCAAGTCGGTTTGTAGTGAAAGAAATCGCATACGATCGCTACAACGCAACCAACATCATACAAAACCTTTGTGATGAAGGGTTCACAATGATACCGTTCGGACAGGGATATAGGGATATGTCTCCTCCGACAAAGCTGTTCTATACCGAGGTAATGAAACACAACATCATTCACAACGCACACCCTGTACTGCGTTGGAATTTCGGGAATGCGAAAGCGGAAACCGACTCGGCAGAGAATGTCAAGCTCTCAAAAAAATACAGCCGTGAAAAGATAGACGGAGCAATAGCTACTATTATGGCATACGACAGAGCCTCAAGGAATGGCTCTGACAGCGGCAGCGTATATGACGAGCGAGGAATGATTGTATTTTAACCGGAGGATATATGGGAAGAATTAAAGACTTTATAAAATCAAGAGGACAGCCGAAAAATCACTTAAGCGATTTCATCGGCAGCATTTTATACTATTTCGGATTGTCTTCAAGTGGGAAGAACGTAACTCCATACAATGCCATGCAGATGACAACAGTGTATGCCTGCGTGAGAATTATTGCGGAAACGGTAGCCAGTCTGCCGCTGAATGTGTTTCGGTATACGGACAGCGGCGGCAAAGAAAAAGCGTTCGACCATCCGCTTTATCATCTGCTCCACGATGAGCCGAACCCGGAGATGAGTTCCTTTGTGTTCCGGGAAACCCTCATGACCCACCTGCTTCTCTGGGGCAACGCCTATGCCCAGGTGATCCGCAATGGCAAGGGCGAGGTCATTGCGCTCTACCCCCTGATGCCCGACCGCATGAGCGTTGACAGAGATCAGCACGGACACCTTTACTACAAATATACCAAGACCGGCGAGGATGCCCCTACCATGGAGAATGGTTCAGTGTACCTCTCACCGTCGGATGTGCTGCATATTCCTGGACTGGGCTTTGACGGTTTGGTGGGCTATTCACCGATTGCTATGGCCAAGAACGCCATTGGCCTGGCTATCGCAGCCGAGGAGTACGGCAGTAAATTCTATGCCAACGGTGCCGCCCCAAGTGGTGTGCTGGAGCATCCAGGTACACTGAAAGACCCGGCAAGGGTGCGCGACTCCTGGAACTCGACCTTCGGCGGTTCTTCCAACAGCCACAAGGTTGCTGTCCTGGAGGAAGGCATGAAATATACACCGATTTCCATATCTCCAAACGAAGCACAGTTTCTGGAGACTAGGAAATTTCAGATCAATGAGATTGCTCGAATTTTCAGGGTGCCGCCCCATATGGTTGGTGACCTTGAAAAGTCGAGCTTTTCTAATATTGAGCAGCAGTCTTTGGAGTTCGTGAAATACACCCTCGACCCCTGGGTCATCCGTTGGGAGCAGGCTCTGTATCGGACGCTTCTTTCCGAGGAAGAGAAGCAGACGCTGTTTTTCAAATTCAATGTGGAAGGTCTGCTGCGTGGTGACTATGCCAGCCGCATGAACGGCTATGCGACTGCAAGGCAGAACGGATGGATGTCCGCAAATGACATCCGTGAACTGGAGGACCTCGACCGAATCCCTGCGGAACTCGGCGGCGACCTCTATCTTGTCAACGGCAATATGCTTCCCCTTGTTTCTGCCGGGGCGGCATATGCAAATAGCAAAACTGAAGAAATGGAGGGTTCCGATGAAGAAACAGAAAAGGTTCTGGGAATGGAAAAACCAAGAAGAGGTCGGAGCGGAGAGAGTCCTTGAACTTTACGGCACCATCGCGGAAACTTCGTGGTTTGACGATGATGTCACACCCAAGATGTTTCACGATGAGTTGTTCGCAGGTTCCGGCCCTGTGACGATCTGGCACAATTCCCCGGGCGTCGACTGCAACGCTGCAACCCAGATCTACACCATGCTGATGGATTATAAGGACGATGTGACAATCAAAATCGATGGTATTGCGGCTTCGGCTGCATCCGTTATCGCCATGGCGGGAACGAGGGTGCTGATGGCGCCCACTGCACTGATAATGATCCACAATCCCATGACGATGGCTTATGTACATTGAGGTTCTGGCAAAGGAGGTAAAACCTTCGGGGGTCCCCGGAAAGTCGTAGACTTTTTGGGGAGAGGACGAACACCGGAATGAATGAGCTTTGTCGCTTGCGGCGAAGCGAAGGATATGGAGGTTGTGAGG
>JAQXZK010000074.1 GCA_029227175.1 Bacteroidales bacterium
CATATAGCCAACCTTATCAGAACTATTTTACCGATGATGCCTCGGTTGCCGAAGCCTACGGAACAAATATTACTCTAACGACAGGAAACCGGGAAAACATCAAAATCACAACCCCCTTTGACCTGACCATCGCCGAAGCCCTGTTACAGAAATGTTCGATTTAAGCACGTACGACCTAAAATACCTCCCTGGTGTTGGGCCTCAACGAGCTGCCCTTTTTGACAAGGAATTGGGTATTCACAGCGTAGTGGACTTACTGCACTATTATCCCTACAAGCATATTGACCGCAGTCGCATCTACGCCATCAACGAAATAACCGGAAACATGCCTTACATTCAGCTCAAAGGCCGTATCCTGAGCTTTGAGAGCGTGGGCGTGGGACGACAGATGCGACTGGTGGCACACTTTTCCGACGACACGGGAGTAGTCGATTTGGTCTGGTTTGCCGGAGCCAAATACGCCCAGCAGAATTACAAGGTACAGCAGGAATATATCGTATTCGGCAAACCGTCTATCTTCAATGGGCGTTACAACATTGCCCACCCAGAGATAGAGAAAGCAGATGATGTAACACTGTCAAACCGAGGATTGCAGCCTTTCTACATCACCACCGACAAGATGAAAAAAGGCTCGCTGAACTCTCATGCCATCGAGAAACTTGTCTCAAAAGCCTTGAGTCTCATCAAAGACCCCATTCCCGAAACGCTCACAGAAGGCATCATCCGCAGCGAGCACCTCATGTCTCTGAACGATGCTCTGCAAAACATACACTTTCCCCAAAACACATACAAACTGCGTGACGCACAATATCGTCTCAAGTTTGAAGAATTATTCTACGTACAACTTAACATCCTACGCTACGCCAGCGACAGACAGCAACATTTTCGAGGATACATCTTCCGTCGGGTCGGGAACTACTTCAACACGTTTTACAGGCAGAACCTCCCGTTCGAACTGACAGGAGCTCAAAAGAGAGTGCTGCGCGAAATCAGACAAGATGTAGGCAGTGGCAAACAGATGAACCGCTTGCTGCAAGGAGATGTCGGCAGCGGTAAGACCTTAGTGGCACTGATGAGCATGCTACTCGCTCTGGACAACGAGTATCAAGCCTGCATGATGGCCCCCACCGAAATTCTAGCCAATCAACACTTTGAGACTCTCAAGGAACTACTGATAGGCATGGACGTACATATCGAACTACTAACAGGAAGTATCAAGGGGAAACGTCGTGAACAGATTCTGCAAGGCCTGCAAAACGGAAGTGTGCATATACTCATCGGGACACATGCCGTGATAGAAGACAATGTTGTATTCAGACAACTGGGTTTGGTCATCATTGACGAGCAACACCGCTTCGGTGTTGCCCAACGCGCCAGACTGTGGAAAAAGAACATACAACCGCCACATGTACTCGTCATGACCGCAACCCCAATTCCACGTACACTGGCCATGACACTTTACGGAGACCTGGACGTGTCCATCATTGACGAACTGCCACCAGGCCGAAAACCTATCGCCACCTTTCACCAGTATGACACAAACATCGTTGCACTGTTCCAGACCATTCGACAACAAATCAAGGAAGGCCGACAGATTTATTTTGTTTTCCCACTCATCAAGGAAAGCGAGAAGATTGACCTGAAAAATCTTGAAGAGGGGTACGAACATATCTGCAAAGAGTTTCCCGAATACTCAATATGCAAAGTACACGGCAAGATGAAGCAACAGGAGAAAGATGCCGAAATGCAACGCTTTGTCAATGGAGATGCACAGATTATGGTTGCCACAACGGTAATCGAAGTTGGCGTAAATGTACCAAATGCCTCGGTGATGGTTATTGAGAACGCGGAACGTTTCGGACTGTCCCAGTTACACCAGCTGAGAGGACGAGTGGGACGAGGAGCAGACCAGTCTTATTGCATCCTGGTGACCTCGTTCAAACTGAGCGAAGACACGCGCAGACGCATTGACATCATGGTCAGAACCAACGACGGATTTGAGATTGCTGAAGCTGACCTAAAATTACGGGGTCCCGGTGACCTCGAGGGGACACAGCAGAGCGGTGTGGCTCTTGACCTGAAAATTGCCAACCTGGCACAAGACGGACAAGTACTACAACGTGCCCGGGATGCTGCACAACGCGTCATCGACCAAGATAAAACCGAGATAAATCACACTGAAAACGCCCTGCTTTGGAACCGACTCAAAAGCCTGCGCAAGACCAACGTAAACTGGGCATCCATCAGTTAAGTCCAAACAGCCATTAGAGCGGTGATAAATGTTCTGGCCGCATGAGTTAGATGCTTTGGAGATGAGATTCACACCAGACTTTCGAGAGTATTCCTTGAAGAAGTCCTAAAAAAACTTTTTATCGCGAAAAAAGGGTTTACGACCGTATGTATTTCTAAAATAATCTTTTAACTTTGTGCGACTTTTTATTTTCGGCTATGCAAAATCACAAAATAATAACACTTCTTTTCGCTTTCGCATCGATTGTAATAGTACATACAACACAAGCTCAAGACCTCATTGCGCGTCAAGCTCCTATCGATAGAAAATTAGCCAGTATAGATTCGCTCGAACTCATCAGCCACATACGAACAGAGCAAATGCAGTTTCCAGGTCTGGATATTTATCCAAGTTGGGACAACCAGCACGTAAAAGCCTATGGAAATGTTGAAGTTCCGGAAACATTCACATTTGACCTTACCGGATTTGCTATGCCAACTCCGAATACTCGTATCACCGACATATACGGTTATCGCCCACGACGCAGACGCATGCACTACGGACTTGACGTAAAGGTTAACATTGGTGACACTATCCGTTCTGCCTTTGACGGCAAAGTACGTATTGTCAAGAATCAAGGTCGCCGCGTAGGATATGGCAAATACATTGTTATTCGTCATGATAACGGACTTGAAACCGTGTACGGTCACCTCTCCAAATGGTTGGTGGAGGAAGATCAACTGGTACGCGCAGGAGAGCCCATCGCGCTGGGAGGTAATACAGGACGTTCAACAGGCTCTCACCTACACTTTGAAACACGCTTCCTCGGTATTCCAATTGACCCTGCACGCATGTTCGACTTTGAAAAGCAAGATATTGTTGCCGATTCATATACCTTCCACAGCACCAAACGTGGTGCAACAGCAGCTTCCACAGCTGCAGAAGGAATTGCGGTAAATTCCATGTACAAGGTTAAGAAGGGCGACACCCTCGGACGTATCGCGGCACGCCAAGGCGTTTCAGTCGAGACCCTTTGTAAACTAAACCGCATCACCAAGAAAACAATCCTACGGCCGGGACAACTCCTGAGGTGTTCATAAAACACGAACGCCCGCAAGCGAGCGTTGCACTGTCTGAATGGCGCAACGTAACTCTGCATGTAATCATACTCTCTGCCAACGAGAGTTTCAACCAATCGCCTGGCCAGCCAGAAGACACATCTCCTCGGCGTTTCCTCTCACTTTCCAAGTACCACACAAACAAGCCTAAAACAATCATTAGGCCGCTGATAAGTTCTCTTGCCACATGAGAAAGAAGTTTTATGGTCCGTCTTCGCTTCTCTCCGTTCCTTCTTGCTTCCCGATACATTCCGACAGAGCGCACTATGCCTTCAAAAAGTGGTAGAAGACACGTCGCAGATATAAACAAAAACGGGAATAAAATCTGTATGACCGATGGAGACAAAAAAGAAATCTCCCACGCGATGGTGCGCATGGGAGACCCACAAATTATTACGTATTCCTTGAAGAATCGAGAATTATCCTTCCACGATGATAGGCTTATACTTAGGAACAAGAAGTTTCATTATAGACCAACCAGCGAGATAGGCAACTGCACATATACAGAAGATAATCATGTATCCTGCAGGTTTGCCTTCAAAACCCATGAAGGTAAAAGCACTGCCCTGGCCTGCCGCATAATCAAATAATACGCCAGAGCCCATGTTAATCAAAAGAGATGCAATACCTCCAGCCATGGAACCGACACCTGTAATTGTGCCAATAGTACTTTTCGGGAACATATCGCTCACCGTTGAGAAGATATTGGCACTCCATGCTTGGTGACCTGCGCCTACAAGACCAATCAAGATTGCCGGCCACCAAGGAGAATACTGTCCTAACGGTTGTGCAAACAAAGCGACGATTGGGAAGAACGCATAGATAAGCATCGCTCTCATGCGACCCGCATACGGATTCATGCCTTTCTTGCTTACAAAATATGTGGGAAGATAACCACCCGCAATACTGAGAATGGTACATATAGCGTACAAAGTAAAGATGAGCGCAATAGCCTGAGGAGAATCTGAGCTATATCCATACTGATCAGAGAAATAAGCCGGAGCCCAGAAGAGGAAGAACCACCAAACGCCATCAGTCATAAACTTACCGACGATGAATGACCAAGTCTGACGATAGGTAAAGCATTTCAAGAAGCCGATAGGCTTTTCGGGAGCCGAGATTCCGGCTTTCTGCTCCATCTCTGAATCCTGATTCACATAAGCCAACTCTGCCTCATTGACAAACTTGCTCTTGGCCGGTTTATCATAGAGGAAAATCCAGAGCGCCATCCAGATATAGCCTAAAGCACCAATGATGATAAATGACATCTCCCATCCCCATGCACGAGCTAGCAACGGAATAGACGCTGGAGCGGCCAAAGCACCGACAGACGCACCTGCATTAAAGATAGATGTAGCGAACGCACGGTCTTTCTTCGGGAAGTACTCGGCTGTTACCTTAATAGCAGCCGGGAAATTACCGGCTTCACCAAGGCCCAGAATCAAACGGCAGGCGAGGAAGAGGTAAACACTGGTAGATGCAATCGCCAAAGCTACCATTGAGCCGGCTTCAACAGCCTTCAATGCTTCCAATGACTCCAAGCCGTGCACGTTCATGGTCACCCAGCCACAACCGGCATGAAGACAAGCACCGGTTGACCACACGAATATCGCGATGAGATAACCTTTCTTGGTGCCCATCCAGTCAATAAACCTACCGGCAAAGCAGCAAGCAATAGCATAGAAGAGAGAGAAGCAACCGGTAATGGTACCATAGTCGCTGTCTGTCCAATGGAAGTCTGGTTGTATAAAGTCCTTCCATGTCAAAGACAAGACCTGACGGTCAAGATAGTTGACCGTGGTAGCAAAGAACAACATAGCACAGATGATCCAACGGAAGTTGGTCATCTGTGTTCTTGTAGGATTTGGTTTTGAAACCATATACTTATATAATATATAAGGTCTTACTTCATGTCAAGATACTCAACCTGATCCTTATCTGAGTACATGAGGTTTTCGCCACCCATACCCCAAATAAATGTGTAGTTGCTTGTACCTGCAGCTGCGTGGATTGACCATTCAGGAGAAGTCACTGCCTGTTCGTTGTGTAACCAGAGCAGACGTTCTTCCTGTGGTTCACCCATCAAATGACAAACGGCATTGCCCGGCTTAACATTGTAGTAGAAGTATGCTTCCATACGGCGAGTGTGCACGTGAGCAGGCATTGTGTTCCATACACTACCCGGTTTCAACTCTGTGAAGCCCATCTGGAGCTGGCATGTACCACCACCTTCTACCTGTTCGAGAGTCTCGTGAATAAGCATCTGGTTGCAAATACGATCGTTGCTGTCCTCAGCCTTGCCATAATGTTCAGAAGCTGCAAGCACATATTTGCCTTTGCTCTTCTTAACCTTTACTGGGTCTGTAGAGATGAGCTGAGTCTTGTACTGCTTGTAAGCAGGAGTTGAGTTGATGTAGAACTTTGCCGGAGTGCTTGGATTCTTACTCTTGAAGGTTACTTCCTTGTTGCCGCAACCGACATAGAGAGCTTCCTGAAATTCCATTTCATATTCCTTGCCGTCTACTGTCACGATACCAGTACCGCCTACGTTAATCACACCAAGTTCGCGACGTTCGAGGAAGTATTTCACATCCTTACCAAGACATTTGTGATGAAAGTCCTGCGGAGTAACGTCAAGTGTAAGCACCTTGTTTACCGGCATGATGCCACCATAAATCAGGCGGTCATAGAGCGTGTAAGTAATATTGATTTCGTCAGCAGCCATTACTTTTTCCATGATAAAACGACTACGAAGTGTGTTTGTGTCGTAATGCTTCACATCATCCGGGTGGCAAGCTGTCTGTACAGCATAATTTGTAATCTGTGCAGATGCTGCAACAGAAAAGACGCCCATCATAAGGGCCATAGCGAATTTCTTCATAACAGTTTCTATTTTTTAATTGATGTTTTAATTTATTTCTGTTTCTTGTTGATTCTAACATAGTTCCATGCTACCATAGCAGCAGTGATGAGTGTCAGGATACCTGCCCCGACAAACTTTGCATACTTTGCGCAAGCATAGATAAGAAAAGCTATCGGAGAAGAAGCAAAGTCCATCGAACCGGCCAAGAACCCTTCCGGCACCTTCACGGCACTGTCATCAGGATGAGCAGCAGAAACCATGTGGGCTGCAGAGGTAAAGTTCTCTGCCATCAAGGTCACGAAATACAATCCGATGGTAACGACCACAAGACCAATGATGAAGCTCTTTACCACATTTCCATCGGTATATGGCAATATCATCACAAGCACATAGAACATACCCGCCAATGACGCCAATGGCAAGAATTGGTTGCCGGGGAGAAGGACTGCAAGTACCAATGTAACCGGGATAAGCAACAGACTTACAATCAGCGTAGTCGGATGGCCAATAACCAATGCCGGACTCATACCGATATAGAACTCCGCATCCTTACCAAACTTCTTGGCAATCAGTTCACGCGTTGCCTCGCTGATAGGTTTCAAGCCCTCGATAAACAAACCGGTGATACGGGGAATCAACTCCATTACGGCACCCATCTTGATACCAAGTCCCAAGATTCCGGGGATTCCATCAACAAGTTCCTGTCCATCCTTGCAAGCCAGACAGCCGATAGCGATACCGATGATGACTCCTAAGAAGAGAGGTTCGCCGAAGAGACCAAATTTTTTCTTCATGCCCTCTGCGTCAATGTTCAGCTTGCTGAATCCGGGGATTGCATCTAATGCCTTACCAATGACGATAGCAAAAGGAGTGAATCCCTGACAGAACGGCTGCGGGATGGAGATACCCTCCATATTCGGATAGAACTGCTGGAACTTCTTGGCTGTCACATCGGCCATTACCAATGTGATAATGAAGCACACAATGGCCGTGAAGAATCCCCATGCAACCGGATGACTCCAGCCCAGAGATTCGGCCAGGAAGAACACGACAGCACCGATGAAAGCGTAGTGCCAATAATTCCACAAGTCTATATTTACTGTACGCGTACATTTGGTCAGCAACAAAACGAGGTTGACACCCAAGCATACCGGGATGATGAACGCACCCACCGTTGTGTTGTAAGCGACACTGGCAGCAGCCGGCCAACCCATGTCAAACACGTTTAGTTCCAGTCCGTAGATTTCAACCACTTTTGATAATGCCGGACTCAAACTGCTTGTAAGCAAACCGGTGATGACGCCAAGTCCAACGAAACCGACACCTACCAACAAACCACTCTTGAGCGCTTTGCTAAATTTAATTCCAATGCACATGCCCAGGATGGTAAAGATGATAGGCATCATTACGGCGGCACCTAGGCCCAAAATGTAACTAAATACTTGTTCCATGATTATAGATTTTGTTTGATTGTTTCACAGTATTCATTTGAGGTTCAAATATAGTCACTTTCCCAACAAAAAACAAATAAGACTCTCTATTTTGCGAAAAATCAGTCTTCACAGCTACAAATCAAAGAGCAATCCCTATCTTTGCACACCGTTTATAACCCTACAGAATTACGACATGAACCTTATAACAACCCGGAATCTCTGCGCTCACTCAGCGCTGCTATTCTTTGTAATATTTTTTACATTTCCTGTTCACGCACAGACGACCCCCATTGGCCAATCGCTTCTGAAGGAGGCCAAAGAGAAGATAGAGCAGGCTGACCCCCAACACAGGTTTTTGCGTTTCAGCTTCATTACAGACACCCATCGCGGAGGGAAGACGGCACTGGTTCGCCACCAAGAAGGCAACATCAGACTCTTCTCCCAATTAAGCAACGACGGCACGGTTGATTTTGCTGCTCACGGAGGAGATTGGTTCAATGCCTACGACTGCAAACTTGAAAATGCACTCAGATATATCAACGAAGAAAAATCATTGTTCAACATACACGCGGTTCCTTTTTACACCACGAAAGGTAATCACGACTGCAATGGCAAGGCACTACTCCCGGCTAAACCGGAAGAGATTGACTGGATTCACGACAGATATTGCGTCTACGACACCCTAAACGGTTGGCAAGGCTATCAGCCAATCACCAAAGAAAAATGGGATGGAGTCAAAACCCTCCATACCTACATCCCCGACCTCGCCCAACAAATTACTCGCTATCAACACTACGCCATCCACCTGAAAGGACTCGACATTGTTACCAATGGAGAGGATTTGTGCAGCAATTATTTTTATAAAGATTTTGATAAATACAAGATACGTTTCGTGTCACTCTGTTACTATGACAGCGACACACTCGAACTGAAGGGAATTCACCCGAAACAAGCCGAATGGCTCCGCACCGAAGCGCTCAACCTTTCGCTTAAGCCGCAAGCCAGCGACTGGAGAATTTTATTCATGATTCACTCCATGCCCACCAGCAAGACAGACACATTAAATCGCATACTGACCAACTTTAACGAGAAACATCCGGGTGTACTCATCGGGTGCGTCCACGGTCACACTCATGTTGATGAACTCAACGAAGAATCTGGATTCCCCATCATCGGAGTTTCTGCCGGCTTCTGCATAGACAAAGACCTGGGCACGAAAGACGAGTTCTGCTTCAGCGTGTTCACCATCGACACAGACAAGCGACTCATCAGAGAGACCCGAATAGGCCGCGGAGAAGACCGGCTCTTCAAGTACTAAAGCTCTACCACCGATACAAATTCGAGAGGCAATCCGTCTGGGTCGCTACAGAAAAAACAGCTTTCACCGTTCGCACCCCGGCGAATCGGTTCGCACGCAACACCCTTTCTCTGCAACTCGTCGCGTGTTTCCTCCAGCCGATCAACCGTGAAAGCAAGGTGTCTCAGTCCGCAGGCCTCAGGATAAGAACACCGCTTGGGAGAATTCGGGAATGTAAACAACTCGATGAGATATGAGCCGTTCAGCGCGAGTTTGGTCATCATAGAGCGACGCTCGGCCCGATATTCCTCGCTCAATACTTCCATACCCAAGATGTCCCGATAAAAATGTAACGATGCGGCATAGTCAGCGCATATCACTGCTATATGATTTACTGATTTGATGTCCATAAGTCCTCTTGTGTATTGTTTCCGGATGCAAATTTACGCAAGTTCCGGATAAGAACACTGCGTTTCTTCAGCGTTGTGGATAAGTTTTGTGCAAAAAATACGCTTCGTTGCTGTATGTATCCGTGAACATTATTCCCTGAAAGCATTCTGGTGCGTGGTGTTTTTTGACAACACTGGTCTGCACGCTTGCAGAACCTTTGCGAAAAAAAACTCAGACCTTTTGTTGACCTGCAGAACCTCAGCGTTTTATTACGCAAGTTAATCGAAGTCACTCAATGTTAAAATGTGTTTTAACACAACCCTCTTGTCAGCCTGCAGAACCTCTGCGTTTTTTTACGAAAGTTAATCGAAGCTGTTCAATGTTAAAATGAGTTTCGACACAAACGCCTTGTCAGCTTGCAGGACCTCAGCGTTTTTTTACGCAAGTCAATCGAAGCTGCTCAATGTTAAAATGAGTTTCGACGCAAACGTCTTGTCAGCTTGCAGAACCTCAGCGTTTTTTTACGCAAGTTAATCGAAGCTACTAAATGTTAAAATGTGTTTTAACGCAAATATCTTGTCAGCTTGCAAAATCTCTGCGTTTTTTTACGCAAGAAAATCTCCGCTGCTCGAGATGGATAAAACCTTCTTCGCATATATTCTGTCAATAAGCAGATTTTCAGCGCAATTACACACAGAACGCTCAAGGCTTTTCATTCGGTTCAAACCCTTCAACATGAGATTCCTGCAACGCAAAGATAGAATGAGGCTAAGAGAATCTACGCTATAATTGTAAATGAAAGTAAAAAAGTGTTTTAAACCTAAATCTTTGTCTGTACACAGGCTGGAAGTTGAGCAAGCATTAAGCAAAATTTCCATGACCGATTTGCCTCAGACGAATGGCGGGAAAGAAATCGCAAACAACACAACATTCGATGCTCCCGACTAAAAAACAAACTATACTTTCCTCAGACACTGTCCTGCACGGTCACAACTTTTACCGGTTAAATCAGACCTTATTAATATAAAATTCGTATATTTGCGCGCATTTTATAAGAGCGCAATGGAAGATACAAACAAGCAATTCGAGAAAGTCATCAGTTCGTGCCGCGAATTATTCGCCAAGAAACTCCACGATTATAAAGCCGCATGGCGCATTATGCGTCCGATTTCTCTGACCGACCAAATATTTATCAAGGCAAAGAGAATACGCACGTTGGAACAGACCCATACAGCTATGGTTGACGGAGAAGACATCCGTTCATGTTTTGCTGCCATCATCAACTACGGCATCATTGCCTTGATTCAGCTGGAGCTGGGATACAGCGACGGAGTGGACATCAACGAAGAGCAGGCGCTCGCCCACTACGACCGCTACGCCAAGAAAGCTATGGACCTGATGAAGGCCAAGAACCACGATTACGGCGAGGCATGGCGTGACATGCGCATATCCTCCTACACAGACCTCATCCTGATGAAAATAAACCGCACCAAGCAGATTGAGGACCTCGCCGGACAGACCCTGGTATCAGAAGGCATTGACGCCAACTACATGGACATGATAAACTATTCCGTCTTCGGCATCATCAAAATAGATTTTCCCGAATAATCAATCCTGCATGACAACAAAGAAGTGCGACATAACGTATGGCATCCTTGTCAATACGAGCCGTTTCATCCTGGCTGCTGTATTCCTGTTTTCAGGATTCACCAAGGCCATAGACCCGACAGGCTCGTATTACAAATTACAGGAATACCTCAACGTCTTTGGTCTGGGTACAATCCTCCCTGACTGGATAACCTTTTCGGGAGCCTTCTTGTTGGGAATATTGGAATTCTGCCTGGGAATCTATCTCTTCTGGGGCATACGCAGGAAGATTTCCACCACTGTGACGCTGCTGATGATGATTAGCTTCACCCTGCTGACGCTCTACATTGCCATCGCCAATCCGGTGAGCGACTGCGGCTGCTTCGGCGAGGCTCTGCACCTGACCAATTGGCAGACCTTCTGGAAAAACGTCGTGCTGCTGCTTTGTGCCATTATCGCCTACCACAAAGGCAATAAAATCACGCGCTTTGTGTCTGATAAATTTGCCTGGCTCACCTCGCTGTACTCCGCTCTCTTCATCATCGTACTCTCTGCCGTTTGTCTGCATTATCTTCCGATTATTGACCTGATGCCTTACAAAGTAGGCACAGACATCAAGGCAAGCATGGAAATCCCGGAAGGAGCCAAGCAGTCCAAATATGAAACCTACTTCACATACAAACAGGGAGACATCAGCCGGGAATTTACCGTAGACAATCTGCCGGACAGCACGTGGACCTTCCAGAGTTCGCGTACGGAATTGATTGAGAAAGGCTTTGAGCCAGCGATACACGACTTCTCCATCACGCTGAATAGCACCGGAGAAGACCTGACCGACCAAGTGTTGCAAACACCAAACTACACCTTCCTGCTCGTCATGCAGCGCATAGAACTGGCTGACGACGGTAACATAGACCGCATCAACGACCTTTACGACTATGCACAACAAAACGGCTATGGATTCTACGCCCTGACCTCCTCACCCGAAGAGGAAATCATCAAATGGGAAGACAAGACCGGAGCCGAATACCCATTCTGCTACACCGACGACACAACCCTCAAGACAATGATACGCTCCAATCCCGGACTCATGCTCATCAAAGACGGCATCATCTTGCAGAAATGGAGCAATAACAATATGCCCGATGAATATCAACTAAACGGCAGATTAGAGGAACTCCCCATCGGTCAATGTGCCCGGGAAAGCACCCTGAACAAGGCTACCAAACTGGCTCTGTGGTTCGTCATCCCCCTGATGACATTCCTCGCCCTCGACAAAATCTTCTCCCGCAGGAAGAAGACAGAAGACGAAGAAGAGACCTCGACAAACGAAGAAAAAAAGTAAGAACATAAAATGTCTAACAGTTTAATATTTAAAGTAAAATGAGAAAAAACATTGTTGCAGGAAACTGGAAAATGAACAAGACCCTTCAAGAGGGTGTTGCGCTGGCTAAAGAACTCAATGAGGTATTGGCAAACGAAAAGCCTAATTGCGATGTAGTAATCTGTACTCCATTCATCCACCTCGCATCTGTTACTCCAATCGTTGACGCTGCTAAAATCGGCGTAGGTGCAGAAAACTGCGCAGACAAGGAATCAGGTGCCTATACCGGTGAAGTTTCAGCCTCCATGGTCGCTTCCACCGGCGCCAAGTATGTCATCTTGGGCCACTCAGAGCGTCGTGCTTACTACCACGAGACCGTAGAAATTCTCGAAGAGAAAGTTAAATTAGCCTTGGCTAACGGTCTGACACCTATCTTCTGCATCGGCGAAGTTCTCGAAGAACGCGAAGCCAACAAGCAGAATGAAGTAGTAGCAACCCAGCTCGCCTCTGTATTCTCACTCTCTAAGGAAGACTTCTCTAAAATCATCCTCGCTTACGAACCGGTATGGGCTATCGGCACCGGCAAGACCGCAACTCCTGAACAGGCAGAAGAAATACATGCTTTCATCCGTTCAGCCGTAGCAGAAAAATACGGCCAGGAAGTTGCAGACGAGACATCTATCCTCTATGGCGGTAGCTGCAAGCCATCCAACGCTAAAGAACTCTTCGCTAAGCCAAACGTAGACGGAGGCTTAATTGGCGGCGCAGCTCTCAAAGTGGCTGACTTCAAAGGCATCATCGATGCTTTCAACTAATCCAAATAAGCAATAAAAACAATGGGAATGAGGTCGATTCCAACCGGCCCCATTCCCCTATTTCTCCCTAAACAAAAAACCATGCGCAATCTCTTTACGCTTATCAGCATACTCTGTTGCATAGCGTTGCAGGCACAAAACAGCATTATCAAGGAATTGGAAAAAAACAATGCTGCCGGTAGAGTAGCCATACATCAGAACAGTCGAATCGAAGCCCTGATCGGTCACTCCATCTACTACAATCGTAGCACCAACGTCTCAGAGTCGGCAACAGCCGGTCAACCCGCCCACAGCGAAGCACAGACCATCAAAAGCAACGGATATCGCATTCAGGTCTATGCAGGGAACAACACCGGTCGCGCCAAAACAGAA
>JAQXZK010000075.1 GCA_029227175.1 Bacteroidales bacterium
AAGTCCATAGCTTGCACGTATTTTCAATAGCGACAACCAATCAGCCTTCTTTAAGAAGTTTTCCTCATTAACAAGCCAACCAATTGAGGCTGCAGGGAAATTACCCCATTTGTTGTTAATGCCAAATCTTGATGAACCGTCGCGTCTGATGCT
Organism: Bacteroidales bacterium; assembly: GCA_029227175.1. Lineage (GTDB taxonomy): Bacteria > Bacteroidota > Bacteroidia > Bacteroidales > Bacteroidaceae > Bacteroides. The sequence goes on from JAQXZK010000075.1 coordinate 154, forward strand.
TGCACTGAACAAGTATCTTCCCATAAAATCGTAATTTACACGCCCTAAATATGACATCATGCTCCATTCCTGCACGTCTTGTGTAGGATTGTTTTTTACAAGGGCGGCATTAATGGTCTGAATACGGTCATCAGCAAAATTGCTACCACTAATTGCCGTGAAATCACTGCGGAAACGCTGCACAGTATAACCAACAAGAACATCAAAGTGGTGAGATCCAAAGGTTTTACCATAAGAGGCAGTATTCTCCCATAGCCAAGAATAGTATCTATTGTTAGCATCGTAGAGATAGGCGTTTATTGAGTTAGCCGCTGCTGCAAAGGCACGCCCGGCAGTTGATGGCTGAAAATTCTTATGGAATTCAGAACCGACATCAACACTTGCACTTGTCTTGATTAACAGGTCTGTAATTGGAGAGTATTCAAGAGAGGCATTGGCAAGAATCCTTTTTATGGTTCTTTCGTTTTTTGTATCCTTTATCGAGCGTACCCAGTTGGGAGTTTCCACTTGGGTCACTCCTGGAGTATTTATGTTTACTGGCATCGTGCCGTCTTCATTTTCCCAACTAATAATAGGAGGAGTTAAATTGGCATTGGCAAGTAAACCTCCACCACTGAAAAAAGCACCATCTGAGGACGGACGATTTTCAAAGCTGTAAGTCGGAGCCACGCTAAACCGTGCTACAAGTGTAGGACTTATTTTATACATAGCATTCGCCCTTGCTGAGAAGCGTTTGTAGTCAGAGTTCAACATAACACCATCTTGGTCGAAATAACCAAGCATTACAGAAGTCGTAAACTTGTCTGTACCACCCTTTATTGTGACGCTATAGTCCTGAATAGCAGCATCTCTCAACATTGCGTCATACCAATCGTAGCCCTCTCCATATCGTGAAGGATTTTGATATATTTCTGGTACTGTCAGTCCCAAATCTTCATAGTTTTCCTTGCGGAATTGTGCCCACTCCATACCGTTCATCATATCAGGCCTACCTTTTTGAGGTACACTTTGTACACCTAGATATGCATTAACGTCAACAGTGGTTTTTCCGCTCTTTGCTCCTTTAGTGGTAATCAGAACCACACCAAATGCAGCCCTTGAGCCATAGAGAGCTGTAGCAGCGGCGTCTTTTAGTATTGACATCGTCTCTATCTCGTTTGGATTGATATTGTTTATGTCTCCAACAATTGGGAAACCGTCAACTACATACAATGGATTAGCTCCTGTTGATAACGATGCGGCACCTCTGATTTTCACACTCATTCCCTGACCTGGCACACCTGTTCCTTGATTAACCTGTACACCAGCAATCTGACCTTGCATCTTTTGAGTGAATTGTCCTGCAGGGATATTCTGCAAATCAGCAAAATCTATTGTTTGCATTGAACCTGTGACGTTGCGACGTGTTTGTGTTCCATATGCAGTAATAACAAGCTCGTCAAGTAACTTTGCATCTTCACTAAGCATAATCGTAATAGGTTTGCCATTCTTTACTACTACTGACTTTGACTTAAAACCAATATACGACACTTCAATAGTTGATCCTATTGGAATGGAAAGGCTAAATTTGCCTTCTGAATCAGTTACAATTCCATTTGTTGTACCCTTAACCATTATACTCGCACCAATAATGCCCTCTCCTTTATCGTCAACTACACATCCTGTAATAGTTGTTTTGTCTGAGGTTGGCTGTGGTACAATGACGATCTGCTCTCCCTTCACCTCGTATGTGTAACTGGTGCCTTTGAGCAAATCTTCAATAACTTGCTGAACCGTCTTGTTCTTCTGGTTCAACACAACTTGTCGCGTAACATTGATTTGAGACGGATTGTAAGCAATCTTGTATTTGCTTACAGACTCCAATTTCTCAAACGCTTGTTTTAGGGTCAGCCGCTCATTGTTGAATGAGACATTTTGAGCTTGAACCGTTAGATTGCCTACCAGCAGCATGGCTGCGACAATCTTCAATACTCTGTTTCTTTTCTGTTTCATTTTAGGATTCTTAAAAATTATTTAGCATTGATAGGACATAAATAATTATGCTAACCCCCAATCTATGTATGTTAAGAAAAACTAAAAACAGATTATTTGATATAGATAATCTTTTCGTCTATATTAAAATTTAATCCAGGAACAAGCATCCTGACAATCTCCATTACATTATAAATGGTATCCTTGGAACTGAAATGAGCGTGTATTGTCTGGTCGTAGTACTTGGAATTCATAACATGGACTTTTACTCCATAGGTACGTTCCAGTTCTTTCATCACCTCGGCAAACGGGGTGTCGTCGAAATACAAAGCACCCAAACGCCAAGAAGAAAAATCACCGGCATTAATCTTACTGATATCCACATTTCCTGTCAAGTGATTATATACAAGTCTGTCGTTTGGATTCAAAATATACTTCTCCTTCTTGCCTTCAACATCGACTTGTAACTTTCCAGTTTCGAGAGTGGCGGTAATTTCCGGGTCGTCGGGATAAGACGAGACGTTGAACGTGGTGCCGAGCACACGGAGTTTCAGGCTGTCAAGGCTAACGACGAATGGTTTTTCGGCGTTCTTGGTCACATCGAAATAGGCTTCGCCAGACAAGCTGACATTGCGTTCGTTGGCTAAAAACTTCGATGGATAGATGAGAACGCTTCCGCCGTTAAGCCACACCTTTGTAGAGTCGGGCAAAACCACAAGTTCTCGCTCGCCATTGGCGGTAAACTTCTGAACAAAAGCAATGTTTGCCAGTTCGTTTGGCTGACTGGTTGATGACAAGTAAAGATATAGCGAAGCTGAGAACATCAAAATGGGGACAAGCCAAATGGCAGCCACACGAAGCCATCGCATCCTGTTCGTATGTCTCTCGTTGCCAAAGAGCGACGAGGCAATGTTCCGGTAAGCTTCCTCCACTCTGTCGTCGTCCATTTTGCTGTTGTCGAGACTGTCCCATATTTTGCGGTAGGCCTTGTCTTCCTCGGTGGCGTCATTGTTTAGCAAGAGCCTTTGATGCACCCTATGGGTTATTTCTTCAGACATATCGTGTCTGAAGAAATAGCTTATGATATGGTGTATATATTTGCTCATTTGCTTATGATATATGACAATATTATTTTTATTCACCCCCAAACCAACAGCAAAAAAATTAATGCTGGCATTGATTTTCTTATATCTTTGAGGGCAAGATTGATGTGATTCTCCACTGTTTTCTTCTGCAAACCCAGTTTTTTGGCTATCTCGTCGTTGGTTAGTCCCTCTTCGCGACTCAGCCTATAGACGGTTTGTCTCTGTTGTGGCATCTGGCTTACCACCATATCAACAAGCATTTTCAGGTCGTTTGCCTCTATTTGTTCCTGTGGTGAGGCTAAGTTGTCACTAACCTTGGACATGCTGGATATGTCGATGGTCGCAATCTTCTTTGAAGCGATATAATTGAGCACCGCATTTTTTGTCACTACATAAAGGTAGGTGTCGAAATTATTCACTCCTTCAAGGGATGCTCGTTTAGTCCACAACCGGATAAAAACAATCTGAGCGATGTCTGCAGCGTCTGCTTCATTCTTGACAAAGCCATTGGCAAAGGCAAACACCTTCGGGTAGGCCATAGTAAAAACCACGCGGAATGCCTTGTGGTCTCCCCTTATAAGTCTTTCCAATATGTCGCTGCCAATGTACATTGTTTGAATTTTGGTGCAAAGATAGTGTAAAAAATCGGTTTAGCGAAGGGGAAGAGAATTTTTTTCTTTTCTGAGCGTGAGATTTTTGGGGTTTCCCATGAAGCCGATTTCATGGGAAGCCACTCAAAAGCCTATTTTGTGTATTGTTTACATTCACTGTAATGAGCAATAACTCGCTTTGCTGTGTCCTCATCAATACCGATACGCTCATTAACCTTAAAGAGATGCTTGTGTTGCTCCTTACGGAAGAAATCTGTGAACGGCGTGTCGTCAATGATGGCAAAGCAGCAGTCCTCGCCGTAAGAGGTTAACCAAGCCGCTATCTCGTCTCCACGATGGATAGGGTCAATGTCAGGTGTCACTCCAATTACCTTGCCGGGCAGGTTTCGGTCGCTCCACATCTTACGGATGCCTTCAAGCCCCATCTCCATTTTCCATGTCGAAGAAACGACTATGTCAGCATCGGTAGCATCGATTATCTCCTTCAGGCATCCCACACATTCAGGGTCAAACAATGCTCCGTGGTCATCACGTAATGTTCCATTTGTTTCCAAATGATACTTCTGCCCTCGGTCGGTGACCAACACTCCGTCAAAATCCAAAAACAATATATTCTTCATATCAAATGTAAAAGGTTGGTATTTTATCGATTACGGTAATGTTCTCAAAACCATCTTTCATAGTCTTGGCACAATCATACTTGT
>JAQXZK010000076.1 GCA_029227175.1 Bacteroidales bacterium
ACATTTCAACATCTCCGGAAGAATTGTAAAGGAAGCTGTTGTCTTCCCGGCTCCGTTGCAACCTGATATGATGTATAAGTAGGGCACTTGTTCACTGTTTTATTGACGGGACAAATATAGAGAATAGTTTAATACGATGTACGGTTTTGTTCTCAAAAAAGTTGAATTTGTGCAGAAAATGTACATTTTTCTCCACTTTTCGTTGTCCAAAGCGGCAATTTCGTCAAGAATCGACCCACAAAAGGTCACTCATGATGCCATCTGACACAAAAACACCCGCCCGCGAGAGTGTCATGACCGACCCTTTGAGAGATAACAACCCGCGCCTCAAATAGGTTGCAGCCTCCTGCCTACAATAGTCGGCCAACCTCTTGCCGAAGCGCCGTTCCATCTCCTCCAGATCAATGCCCCACATGGTCCGCAATCCCGTAATGATAAAATCATTGTAACGGGTCTCCAAAGGTAATGGCTCCCGCTCGACATTGGGTATCCCCTGCTCCATGCCGGCTATATATATAGGTAAGGAGGAGACATTCCACATCCGCTCCTGCTGATTGTAGGAATGGGCTGACGGACCCAACCCCAAATAGGACTTGCCTAACCAATAGGAACTGTTGTGACGCGAAAAACAGCCCGGACGTGCAAAGTTGGAAATCTCATAATGAAGATAGCCGGCTGCCGTAAGACGATCGATCAGCAACGTGAAAAGATCCACACTGACCGACTCCTCTACAGGAGTGACCCGACCCGCTTCCAGCAGTTTGTAGAGAGCGGTCCCCTCCTCGTAGATCAGGTGATAAGCCGACAGATGGGGCACATCCAACCGGATGGCCGCCTCCAGATTGCGTTCCCAACGCCCGACGGTCTGTCCGGGTAAGCCATAGATCAGGTCGATGCTCAGATTCGTGATGCCAGCCTCCCGACACAGTTCAACCGCCCGAACTGCCTGCCGGCTGTCGTGCCGTCGGTTCAGAAAGCGCAAGTCGTCATCATCAAAACTCTGTACCCCCATACTGATCCGATTGAAAGGGAACTGCTGCAACATCCCTACATAAGCCGGCTGCAAGTCATCCGGATTGGCTTCCAACGTGATCTCGGAATCGTCCGACACCCGAAACAGTCGGTTTATTGTATCAAAGATACGGGAAAAATCAGCCGCCTGCAATTGCGAAGGTGTCCCCCCACCGAAATAGATTGTCTCAATCGTTTCGCCCGACAAATATTCCTTCCGCAACTCCATTTCCTGCTGCAAAGCTACCAAGTAGGGCTCTTTGTAGCTCATCTCCGTATTGGAATAGAAGTCGCAATAGAGACATCGTTTGGCACAGAAAGGCACATGTATATAAATTCCAGCCATTTTCAAATTGATTATCCGAATGAAGTCCGCTCTATTTGACACGTATGCTGCTTGGTCTCCTTGTCGTAGTTGATGCCCACGAGGAGGATGTCGCCCGTATATTCGGCCAGTTTGGCTGGATAGTTTTTCTGCTTGATCTGCCGGATGGCCGTATCGGTGGATTGGTTGAACTTCAACTCGATGACAAGGGCAGGCTTGTCCACGTTGCGACGGGGAATCATTACCAAATCGGCATAACCCTTACCCGTAGCATATTCACGATGAATAACGTACTCGTTCTTGGCCCAGATGTAGGCGATGGAGAGCACACAGGCGAGCGAGTTCTCATCGTTGTAGGCAAGGATGCTGGTATGCTCGTCGTGAGCCAGATCGATGCCTTGCGCCACGGCTTGCTCGTTTCCGGAGAGGGTGGCTTCGAGAAGATCTTGAGAGCTTTCCAAGGCTTTTGCCAGTTGCGTCCAGACTGTGGCATTGACCGCATTGTTCATCTCGTCTGCCACTTCCTTGTTTGGGATGTAGCATTTGTTCGTCTGCTGGTCGTAGGCCAAATAACCCAGATGAATCAAGACTGTCAGTACATCATTCCGGTTGTTTACCACATGCATGTCATTCTGAAACCCTGTCGTTCTCACAGAAACACGCTCCCCCGCAAGCATCCTGATGATGTCATCCTTCAGTCCGTCGAAGTTCATCTGAATGTAGGTCTTTACCGAGTCATAGGCTCCCGTGGTGGACCAGTAGCTTTTGCAGAC
>JAQXZK010000077.1 GCA_029227175.1 Bacteroidales bacterium
CGCCGATGGTACTGCGTAACAGTGGGAGAGTAGGTAGCCGCCGTTTTTCAAGAAGAGTCAGGGGACAGGAAGGACCGAAAGGTTGTTCTTGTCCCCTCTTTCTTTGATTTAAACGAGAATTATAAATATATTTGTGCCGATTATTATATTAAATACACTATGCAAATTTCACAACGTGCACAAAACATGCCTTCTTCTCCTATCAGGAAGCTTGCTCGTTATGCTGACGAAGCAAAGAGAAATGGATTGCATGTCTATCATTTGAATATTGGTCAGCCTGATATCAAGACACCGAGATGCGCTTTTGATGCATTGCAGGACTTGGACAGAGATATCTTGGAATATAGTCCTTCTGAGGGTTATAAATCGTTGCGCACAAAGTTAGTTTCGTATTATGCGGAGTATGGTATTGACTTGTCTCCTGATGAGATTATCATTACCTGCGGTGGTTCGGAGGCAGTGCAGTTCGCTTATATGGCATGTCTGAACCCGGGTGATGAGATTATAGTTACAGATCCTTCTTATGCCAATTATATGGCTTTTGCCATTAGCGCAGGCGCTATCGTGAAAAGTGTAAAGACGAGCATAGAGGACGGATTCCGTTTACCTCCTGTATCAAAGTTTGAGGAACAGATTACAGATAAGACAAAGGCTATTTTGATTTGTAATCCTAATAATCCTACGGGATATCTTTATACGCGTAAGGAGATGCAGCAGATAAGAGATTTGGTGAAGAAACACAATTTGTATCTCTTTTCCGACGAGGTTTATCGTGAGTTTATTTACACGAAACAACCTTACATTTCTGCATGCCATTTAGAGGGTATTGAAGAGAATGTCGTTTTGATTGATTCTGTCTCAAAGCGTTATAGTGAATGTGGAATCAGAATAGGTGCATTAATCACAAAGAACAAGGAGGTACGGAAGGCTGTGATGAAATTCTGTCAGGCTCGTTTGAGTCCTCCTCTTATCGGGCAGTTGATAGCGGAGGCGTCGCTCAGTACCCCGCAAGAGTACATGGACGAGGTCTATGAGGAATACCTTTCCCGTCGTAATTTTCTTGTTGATGGTTTGAACAAGATAGACGGAGTATATTCTCCGACACCAATGGGAGCATTTTATACGATGGTTAAATTGCCGGTTGATGATGCAGAGAAATTTTGCCAGTGGTGTCTGACGGACTTTTCTTATGAAGGTCAAACTTTGATGATGGCTCCTGGGTCTGGTTTTTATACTGATCCCGCCGAAGGTCGAAATGAAGTACGTATGGCGTACGTCTTGAACAAGGAAGATCTTGGCAAGGCATTGTTTGTGCTTCAAAAGGCGCTCGAAGAGTATAATAAGCAAAATGGGTAATGGAGATGAATAATATACCTACTGTAACAAAGAATTTGTTGATTATTAATGTGCTTGCTTATTTGGCGAGTGCTGTCGCCTTGCGTTATGGTATAGCGCTTGACCAATTTCTTGGTCTTCACTTTTTTATGAGTCCAAATTTCCATTTCTTCCAGTTGGTAACCTATATGTTTATGCATGCAAATGTCAGTCACATTTTCTTTAACATGTTTGCATTGTGGATGTTTGGGTGTGCCTTGGAACGAGCTTGGGGGGCAAGAAACTTCTTGATTTATTATATGGTTTGTGGTATCGGTGCAGGAATGTTGCAGGAAATAGCAACAGGAGTGGAGTATTATTTCGTTGCTGCTTCCTTATCTCAGGAAGGAATTAACGAGGTAATGCTTAACGGCGCGGATGTCTTGAATCAGATGATGAACTATACAAATTCAGGGTTGGCAAACTTAAATCTTATCTTAAATTCTTCCACGGTCGGTGCTTCCGGAGCGGTTTATGGTATATTGCTTGGCTATGGGGTTATGTATCCCAATCAGTTAATGTATATATTCCCGTTCCCATTCCCCATAAAGACTAAATATATGGTTGTCGGATATGCGGCTATTGAGTTGGTATTAGCATTAGCAAATAGTCAGTCCGACCATGTAGCTCATGTGGCTCATTTGGGAGGAATGCTTTTCGGACTGTTGCTTATAATGTATTGGAAGCGAAAAATGCGTAAAAATGGATACTATTATTACTGAAATAAAGGCATCTTTTCGTCGTGGAGATGTTGTTACAAAATTTATCTATGCAAATGTCTTTATTTACTTACTGATTACAGTTGTTCTGGTAATCAATAGATTGTTTGTGCGGAATGCGGTGTCGCTCGTGGAGATATTTGCTCTCCCGGCTTCTGTCAGCCGAATCCTGCATCAGCCTTGGTCTTTGTTTACTTATATGTGGATGCATGTAGAGATTTTCCACCTGTTCTTTAATGCGTTGTGGCTGTATTGTTTTGGTAAGTTGTTCCTTCGGTTTTTCTCGGCAAAGCATTTTGTTGGCACATATGTGTTTTCTGGTTTGATGGGTGGACTTTTCTATGTGGTATCGTATAATTTATTCCCATATTTCTCCGGAGTACTTGATTATTCTACGATGGTTGGTGCTTCTGCTGCCGTGTTGGGTCTTGTCGCTGCGGTCGCTTATCGTGAACCAAACTATCGGATTAGGCTTATGTTTTTTGGCAATGTCCAGCTAAAATGGTTGGCTTTGTGTTTTTTGATTCTTGACATGTGTCTTGTCACCTCGGAAAACGGCGGAGGTCATCTGTCTCATCTGGGAGGTGCCTTAGGCGGTTTCCTTTTTGCATTGTTCCTCAACCGTGGAGTTGATATTACCCGTTGGATAGTTTGGATTGTAGATAAAATATCCAGTCTGTTCGAGCGGAAGCCTCGTCAGCCAAAGATGAAGGTGAATTATGGCTCACGTGCCGCGGACTATGAATTTAATGCGCGCAGAAAAGAACGGGATGAAGAGATAGACCGGATTCTTGATAAAATAAAATTGTCAGGTTACGAGAGTTTGACGGCTGCGGAGAAGAAGACTCTTTTTGATGTGAGCCGCCGTTAAACGATGGAGAATCTAAATGTTCGGGTGTAATGGCGTATATGAGACTTTGGAGAAAGTTTAGGCTATTTACGTTGGCAGGGATTCTTTGGACGAATGTGTTGGTCATTCTTTTAATGGCTTTTTCAGCACTTGTACAGTATGTTTCTCCATCTCATTTCCCTAGGCTCTCTGTTTTCATTTATGCGTTTCCGATTCTTTTAGCTTTAAACACCCTCTTCCTTGCTTTCTGGCTGATTCTTCGTAAGTTTCTGGCTGCTCTTTTCCCTATAGTGGGAATGGTCTTGTGTTTTAATAGTGTCCGGACATTTGTGCCTATAAATATTCCGGTTTCTCCTCCTTCGAATACTCCTTCTATAAGTATTCTTTCGTATAACGTGAAGAATTTCAACTCATGTATCAAGCAGGGAGGAGAAAGTCTTATTTTGCAGTATCTGCGAGATAGTGGTGCCGATATTATCTGCTTGCAGGAGTATGCCTTTTCCGGTAATAAACGTAAGGTAACAAGCAAGGATATTGATAAATATCTGGCTGACTGGCCTTATCGAAGTGTTGCTCCTATGAATAAGAGTAGCAGGGTGAAACTGGCCTGTTTTTCCAAGTTTCCTATATTGTCAGTTCAAAGCATTGATTATGCCAGTGAGTCAAACGGCTCAGTAGCATACGAGATTCTATGTGGGGAAGATACTCTTCTGGTTGTAAATAACCATTTAGAATCAAACAAGTTGTGCACGCATGAAAAGGAGAAATTCGAGGGAATTATCCAACGGAAGGTGGAGCGTCGGCAGGTGCTTGAAAACATCATGTACTTGGCACGTCGTGTTGCCCACTCCAATTCGCTTCGTGCTCCCCAGGCAGATTCTGTTTCTTCTTTTGTACAGCGTTCTCGTCATTCATATAAAATTGTCTGTGGTGATTTTAATGATATTCCGGTTTCTTATACGCATCATGCCATGTGTAGAGGGCTGAAGGATGCTTTCCGCGAATCGGGTATAGGCTTTGGTGTATCTTTTCATGAAAGTGGCTTCTTTTTCCACATTGACAACATTCTGGTGAGTAAGTCGTTCCGTTCGTATAATTGTCGCATTGAGCGCACAATCAAGGACTCTGATCACTATCCAATACGCTGTCAGTTAGTCAAAAAACCGTAAAACAGCGTTTAAAGGTGCTCCCCAAACGTATTTGTATGAAAAAAAAAGCCTTTCATGTCTGTAGAAAGTGAAAAAAAGGCTACATTTGCATGCTTTAAACCAAAGAAAATCATAAAATAATAATAATAAAAACAAAAACGTAACATGCAAAACAAAGGACTTGTAAAAATCTTTGCGTTATTACTGACATTGGTATGTCTGTTTTATCTGTCCTTCTCTCTTGTTACACGCCACTACAATAAAAAGGCGTTGGAAATAGCACAGGGAGACGAAAAAGTTGCACAGGACTATCTCGATTCGTTGTCAAGCGAGAAGGTTTATTTCGGCAACTGGACATTAAAGGATTGCCGTGAAATGGAAATCAGCCTCGGTTTGGACTTGAAGGGTGGCATGAATGTCATTCTTGAGGTTTCTGTGCCGGACGTTATCAAGGTTTTGGCTGATAACAAGACTGATGAGAAATTCAATCAGGCATTATCAACAGCTGCTAAGCAAGCTACAACCAGTCAGAAAGACGTTATCACATTATTTGTTGAGGAATATCATCGTTTGGCTCCGGAGGGTAGTCTGGCAGAACTCTTTGCTACCCAGCAGTTGAAGGATAAGGTGAATCAGAAGTCTACAGACGACCAGGTAGAAAAGGTGCTTCGTGAGGAAGTTAAGGCGGCTGTCGATAACTCATATAATGTACTTCGTACTCGTATTGACCGTTTTGGTGTTGTTCAGCCAAACATCCAGAGCCTTGAGGACAAGATGGGCCGTATTATGGTTGAACTTCCAGGTATTAAGGAACCGGAACGTGTTCGTAAGTTGTTGCAGGGTTCTGCAAACTTGGAATTCTGGGAGACATACTCAGCCAAGGAACTCGCTTCGTATTTCTCTTCAGCAGACCGCAAGCTCCATGTGATTTTCAGTCAGGAGGAAGCTGAATCTGCTCCGGCAGCAGAGACAGTTGCTGAGAACGTAGAAGATTCAGTAAGCACAGCGAAAAGCATGGCGGCTCTTCTTAAGGGCGAGAATGCAGAACAGCAGGTTGATATGGCTCAGCTCAAAAAAGACCATCCATTGCTTGCTCTCCTTTCTGTAACGTCTACTGACGGACCTGTTGTTGGTTATGCAAATTATAAAGATACAGCAGAGATTAACCGTCTTCTTGCCATGCCTGAGGTTGTTGCAGAACTTCCCAAGGATTTGCGTCTGAAGTGGTCTGTTTCTCCATTTGAATATGATCCGAAGGGTCAGACTATCGAGCTTTATGCTATCCGTTCTACTGAACGTACAGGAAAGGCTCCGCTGGAAGGCGATGTCGTTGTTGATGCAAAGGACACATACGACCATTATGGCAAGCCAGCGGTAAGTATGTCAATGAATACTGATGGTGCTCGTCGTTGGGCTCAGCTCACCAAGCAGAATATTAATAAGTGTGTAGCTATTGTGCTGGATGGCTATGTGTACTCTGCTCCACGAGTTAATCAGGAGATTACAGGCGGTAACTCTGAAATTACCGGTCACTTCACTCCTGAGCAGGCTAAGGACTTGGCCAATGTATTGAAGTCAGGTAAGATGCCGGCTCCTGCGCATATCGTACAGGAAGATATCGTTGGTCCTTCTTTGGGTCAGGCTTCTATCAATGCCGGTATTATGTCATTCATTGTTGCACTTGTCATCTTGATGGTGTATATGTGCATCATGTATGGCTTGATTCCGGGTATGGTAGCCAACTCTGCCTTGATTCTCAACCTTTTCTTTACATTAGGTATCCTTACCTCATTCCAGGCTGCGTTGACCATGAGTGGTATCGCCGGTATCGTGCTCACATTGGGTATGGCAGTCGATGCCAACGTGCTTATCTATGAACGTACGAAGGAAGAGCTTCGTGCTGGCAAGACATTGAAGTCTGCACTTCACGATGGTTATTCCAATGCTTTCAGTGCAATTTTCGACTCTAACTTGACATCAATCATTACCGGTATCATCCTGTTCAACTTCGGTACAGGTCCTATCCGTGGTTTTGCCACCACTTTGATTATCGGTATTCTGATTTCCTTCTTCACAGCCGTATTCATGACACGTATTGTATATGAATACTTCTTGGGCAAGGATAAGTTGTTGAACCTCACATTCTCAACACCAGTTTCCAAGAACTTGATGCAGAACACCCACTTTGACTTCATGGGTAGAATCAAGACTTGGTTGTCTGTGGCTGCAGTTGTGCTGGTTGTATGTGCCGGTTTCTTGTTGACTCGCGGTTTGAGTAAGAGCATCGACTTTACAGGTGGTCGTAACTTCAAGATTGAGTTTGAGCAGGCTATCCAGCCTGAGCAGGTTCGCGAGATGATTGCCGGTAAGTTTGGCGAAGCTAATGTCAGCGTTATCGCTTTGGGTACAGACGGCAAGAACGTGCGTGTAAGTACCAACTACCGCATCAATGAAGATGGTAGCAATGTGGATTCAGAGATTGAGGCAACACTTTACGAGGCTCTGAAACCTGTTCTTTCTGCCGGTGTAACCTTAGAACAGTTCATTGACCGTGACAATCGCGCAGGCGGTTCTATCGTAAGTTCTCAAAAGGTAGGTCCTACGATTGCTGATGACATCACGAGATCTGCTATTACTTCTGTCATTCTGGCTCTCTTCGCTATTGGTCTCTACATCTTGGCACGTTTCCGCAATATCAGTTACTCATTAGGTGCAACGGCAGCGCTTGTACTCGACGTGGTAATCATCCTCGGAGCGTACTCAATCTGTTGGGGGTGGATGCCATTCTCTTTGGAGATTGACCAGACCTTCATCGGTGCAATCTTGACTGCGATCGGTTACTCTATCAACGATAAGGTGGTTATCTTTGACCGTGTACGCGAGTATTTCAACCTTTATCCGAAGCGTGGTAAGAAGCAATTGTTCAACGAGTCTCTCAACTCAACATTGGCTCGTACAATCAACACTTCTGTTTCTACATTGATTGTGCTTCTGTGTATCTTCATCCTGGGTGGTGACAGTATCCGCAGCTTTGCATTTGCAATGATTTTGGGTGTTGTATTCGGTACTACATCTTCACTCTTCATCGCATCTCCGATTGCTTATCTCTTCATGAAGAAGAACAAGGCGGACTTGGCTGAAGAAACAAAGAAATAAAAGTACACGTTATTATAGACTTGGTGAAAGGGGCTGTGTCATGAAAGACGCAGCCCCTTTTTGTGCTTGTTCCACAAGTCCTTCGCCGAACCGGGGGTAAAGCTTTTCTTTCGAACGCTGTTCGAACAGCCTTCGAATGTCGTTCAAACGCAAATCGGATTGAAATACTATTGACTGATTGGGTCTGAATCAGGTAGGTTGTTCTGCTTGTTGGATTGAGGTGACGCGCGAGATAGCTAAATAGGCGAAAGACGGAGTGCGTCTGTGAGCAGAACTCATGCATTTGCAAGGTATATCCCAAATCTGATGGCCCGATTTGGGTGAATCGCAATTTTATGATTACCTTCGCGCCATAATACTAATCCTAAAAACACCGTGTTTAAGATGATTCGCTTGCGTAAAGTTTTATTTGTTGCCTTGTTATGTTGTGCACAATTTGTGATGGCCGACCGGCTGACAGTATCTCGTCAAAGTGTAACCATAGATTTTGGAGAGAGTGCAGCTCATTCGAAGGGCGTGTATACAATCAAGAGAAGTGTGGGCCGCTTTGGCCCCAGGGAGGTGGTTGGCCGGACAAGGAAATCTTCCTGGACGGACAGGAAGGTCAGTAATCCGAGGCAGATGTATTATTGGGTTGAGAATGAGTCGGGCGAGCAGGTGTCCGTTTTGGCCTATGACATCGAACTGTTTGGTCTGGATGTGCGTATCTATCGGCCTACAGATAATATGGACAGCATTCACAACGAAGTCATTCGGGTACACGAGGAGTTGTTCCGGACGGACTTCAGCAGTAAGCGTTATGCCGAACTGTTCCAGCCCGGTGATTATAGGGCTGCCGGTTTGCTGAAGGTTCCTTTTTATGTGCATCTGGCCGGACTGGGCAGGACGCCATACGAGGTGCAGGTCAACAACGTGCATACACCTCCTCATCTGGCTAACGGAAACGGGACGTGTACCTTCTGGCGTAGCATGGAGAACATGTCTGTGATTGGTCCTGAGACTTACGATGAGGAGGAGACCTTTAAGTGGTCGGTTTCTCAGGCTGCCCCTTTGCGACGCGTCTATGCAGAACGCACTACGCGCCACCAATGGGGCAAGGGTTGGGTCAGTGGCGGATTCACGGCCGACTGTTATTTCGCTGCCCCGGTCGGGTCAGACCATCAGCAGCAGTGGTACACACGCAATTCGTTCCTGGAGAAGGGCCGCGGCATCTTCAAGGAGATGAAATATAACTATGTATTTCAGGGTGTAGAACTGGGCAAGGATGCCGATGCTTCCACTTATGTGAACAACTGGGACAAGGGAGGCAATGTGACTTTCCTGCCTACGATTCCGGTCATTCGCGAGAAGCCGTTCCTTTTTGTAGACGAGGATGGTAGGTATAAGGTATTCAGACCGGCATTGCGTCGTAACTCTTCCGGTGTCTCCTATACACGTACGTTTATGGGACAGGGAGAAGCCTTGGACCTGGAGCGTGAGTTCTTCATCGCTCATCCTGGTGTCACGGCAGGGACGTTGAATGAGGCGTTACGTTCGGGCAAGCATTTGCTGTTTGTACCGGGAATGTACGAGATGGAAGAGCCGCTGCATGTAACACGTCCCAATACCATTGTCATGGGGCTTGGCTGGACAACGCTGATTCCAGGAGAGAAGAATTCCGATACAGCCATTCGGGTTGACGATGTTGATGGAGTAACGATTGCTTCCATACTTTTTGATGCGCACTATTCTTCCCACACCTTAGTGACTTTGGCTCAGGGCGGCAAGCGTCATGTCGACAACCCGACCTTGCTGGCAGACCTCTTCTTCCGTGTAGGCGGTTTCCGGCCAGCTCCGGTTCATGTCGATTGCGCCATAGAAATTGGAAGCAATGATGTGATAGGAGACCATTTCTGGATTTGGAGAGCCGATCATGGAGTCAAAAAGAGTGTAGGTTGGGAGGTGAATACAGCACCTGTAGGGTTACATGTCGTGGGTGATGAAGTGACCATGTACGCACTCTTCAATGAGCACTTCCAGGGCTACCAGACATTGTGGGAAGGTGATGGCGGAAGGACGTACTTCTACCAGTGCGAGTCTCCCTATGATGCCCGTGAGCAACAGCGTTATATGAGTGAAGACGGGAAACGTTGCGGGTTTGCGGCCTATAAAGTGGCCGAGCATGTCAATCGCCATGAGGCGGTCGGATTCGGCATATACGACGTACTGTTCCAGACCAACATCCGTATCGAGAACTCGGTCGAGGTGCCTGAGAAACCGGGTATTCGCCTTTACCACATCTGTAACAACTCGCTCTCTGCGGCCGGTCCTCGTGGCATCGGTTTTATTTACAACGGCAAGGTAAAGAGTACGTATAACACCTGGCGCGATAACCGCACGTATATTGACGAAGTGAAGTTCTAAGACTCCCTCTTCGATGCTGACAATGGAAGGGAATCTTCATCCCCTGGCCCTATTTCCTCACTTCGATAGCGACAGGACCTAACAGGCCATAGCGCTTGAGAGGCGTGTCGGCGGCCGGGCCATGAATGACCCATGTCTTGCGCCGATCTTCGGGCTGGCGGGCATCATAAACCAATCGGTTGTGCCAGGAGCTTGTGACGCGAATTTCAAGTCTGTTTTTCCCCTTGTGCAAGGCAGTGGAGATGTCGGCCTTGAATGGCGAGGTCCAAAGCTTGGCTATGGATTGACCGTTCACAAGAACCTCGGCCGTCATATCTACCTCGCCTAATGAAAGCATGTATTGGCTATTCTTGTCATAGCTGTTCAATGAGATGATTGTGGTATAGCTCACGGTTCCGGAGAAAGCCTTTGCCTCGTCGCTTATCGGCAGTTCGCACCAAGGGAGAAGGTCGCGTGTCCTTACCGGTGCTTCAATGCCCCATCCGCTTGGGAAGTCAAGTGTCCATGTCTGGTCGATAGGTATGACGTTTGTCACTTGTTTGGCCGGCGTTGAATCCGCTGCGCCCTGATGACTGAAGACCACGAAGACACTGCCAGCCTCGGGCAACTCCAGATTGGCGTATGAACGTCCGTTGATGATTGTTGTCTTTAGGGGTGTTTTAGTGCCGGTCACGGCGTCCCATATCTCAGCCTTGCCCGTGCTCCTGAACGATACTTCGCCGCGGAAACTCTTCTCGGGCAGTGGGCAGACGAAGTAGATGTCGTTATACGCCGTTTGCCGGTGGCACCACCTGTTGCCGATCCCCAATACGTCAGGCTGGGCAAAGGCCTGGAATCCGTAGGATGCAGGATACACACGTTGCTCGTTCCAAAGAGCCCGGACACTCTGGGTGTACCGCTCTTGCAGATTCTCTTCGGTTGATAGTGTGGCACTCCCCAGTGGCTTGTCGGCAAGCAGAATACCTCCTTTCCTGACCAATTCAAGCAGTCGCTCGATGGTCTCGGGAAGTAATCGCCCGCGTTCGGGTATCCACATCACATCATAGCTGATGCCTTCTGGCGTCATCCATTTGCCATCTTTGACAGTGATACGTGTCATGAGAGCATCATGATTGCAGTAATCGAACATAAATCCTTCGGGGAAGGCAGTGTACTGGTCGGGTTTCTGCTGAATCTCGTCTCCCAAATACCACAAGACCTGAGAAACCGGTTTGCCTGCTTCAAGCATGTACGAACAGCGTGCGAGGTAAGAGGTGAACTCCTTCATGTATGGCCACCATGTCTGATTTCTCAGGAAGGGCGAACCAATGTTTCCTCCGAACGAAGACCCCGGCTTGTGGTTGTCTGCACCGGGGTTGTGTGTATAGGTGTGGAATACCAGATGGGAAACACCTTCAGCCATATTCTGATTGGCCACGTCGCGAAGCATCTGCAGGTGTTCATCCCAAGTCAGGTCAAGCGAGGTGAACGATTCGGCAGCGACTCTTTTCTTGCCATACATTCTTGCCGCCGAAGCTGTTGGCCGGATAGGCTTATAGTTGTGGTCGGCCAAGAAATGACCGAATGGTTGCCAAAATTCACACATAGGTATGTCGGCCCATTTGTAGTATTCCAATGGATCGCCTGGGAAGATGTCGCCGGCAGCGGTTTCGTAGTAGGCATTCATCCCGAGCGAATGGGCATTGCTGACCATACGCTTGAAGAAGACATTGACGAAAAGGTCGTTCTGAGTCCTACGCCAGTCGGAAAGGAAGGTGCTGGTCGTATTGGGATTGTCGATGACGTAACCAAACAGGGTGGGCAGCCAGTTTGCCAATTCGTAACCGGCAACCCGCTTGAATTCTGCTTCCATGCGAGGAGTCCATGTCTGTGTCCCACATTCCCAGCTGTCTAACAGCATGTTGTTGATAAGTCCTTTCAGTGCCCCCTGATTCAGTCTCCCGATATAGCTCTGGAATTGGAAGTCCACGGCTTCTGCATTGTACTTGTCGACTTCCCAGCCTGTGGCTTCATCGGGAGCGGGGCTGTTTTTCTCGCGTTTATTGACGTGCCCGATACGCAAGAGGGTGTAGGGCTTTCCTTGAGCCTTGGCACGAAGTTCTTCGACAGCTGCAGGTGTAAGCGGTAGCCTTAGCACGGTGATGTCTTCCTTCTGGATGTATGACCGCTTGTCCTGTTGAGGGTTTTCGTTGGCTCGTACGATGCTTCTCAGAGTGAATCCGGCTTCAGCTGTCCAGTTGCTCTTCCGGGCAGCGGTGAGAATCTTCACCCACGTCATGTTCATAGGATGTCGGTTGACGATGTAAAGGCGATAATGATTGGTGGCTCCTCGTTCGTCCAGAGCCAGTGTGAGTGGGTAGGTGTCGTTACTGTCTTGCCAATTTGAATAAGGCAGCGGTGTTTCTGCAATGGTGAGTTCTTTCCCGTTGACAAATGCGGTCATCTTGATACTGATGTGTTGCGCAGGACCATAGTTGTGGTTGAAAGCATCAATACTGCGCATCACCAGGGTACGTGCTACCTCGGGTTTCTCTAAGTTGAAATCAATGATATGGGGATTGCTCTCGGTGGTAGGTTGGAAGTTTTCTTCCTCGCCTTTGTAGGTCTTCTCGCAAAGAGCATGGTCGCAGTCGCCCAATGGTGTGGGGAAGGCAATCAGTGCGATGTCCTTGTAATCCTGGTCGATTGCGTAGTGGTTGAGCGGCAGCGGTTTTGACAGTAAGTCGCTCATCTGAGAGGTTCTTATCTGTGTACATACGACATTGCGCATGGCCTGTTCCGGCTTTATCCAGGGCCCGCCACTTGTTGCCCATCCGGGACAGGTCTGCATCGTGAAGTCCAATCCCAACCTGTGGGCTTCAGTTGCGGTATGCTTGACCAATCCTTCCCATTGCGGACTGAGACACTCAATATGCTCGGTTGTACCGGGCCAGTCTTTGCCGTCTCCAATCTTTCCATGGAAAAGTTGCACGCCTTTAAAGCCGGCATTGGCCAATGCTTCCAAGTCGGCGGTGATATCCGGCTTGCTGACGTTGCCTCCGACAAAGTGAAACCATGTCTCGGGATAGTATTGCTTGGCAGGTATTTGAAACTGGAGGAAATCAAGTGTTTCTTGTGCTCCGGCGATAGACGTCACGACGGAAAACATGACAGAGAGCCATATTCTTTTCATTGTAAAGGTGTTTTTAAGGTTGTAACAGGCGCAAAGATACTTGGCGTTTGTGTAAGTGCCAAATATTCAGGGGTGGTATTCTCCTGCAAAAAAGAGATTAGAAAGTCTGTTTCCTCTTCCAGACCATGAACCATACGTATACAGTAAATGCGGAAAGAAGTCCGATGGCATACGAGGCTGTTTGCCCAAGATTCAGGCTGTATGTGTCAATACAGATGTACGACACACAAACGCACATCATGAACATACCCGGGATAAGTGTGATGAGGTAAGGTTTCTTGCGCTTGGCCAGATAGACAGAAATGGCGAAGAAGGTAAAGATGGAGAAGGTCTGGTTGAACCAGGCGAAATAACGCCATAGGATGTCGAATTTGATAAAGAGAAGTACGATGCTTATGGCAAAGATTGGGAGGCAGAGAAGCAGACGCTTGAAGATTCTGTCTTGTTTCAGATGGAAGATGTCTGTTAAAATGAGTCGGGCACATCGTAGTGCTGTATCACCGGTAGTAATAGGCGCAAAGACTACGCCTAAGACAGCCAGGATTGCTCCTGCTGAACCAAGCCAGTCGTTGCTTATCCGATTGACCAGAATGGCCGGATTGATGGTAGAACTTCCGTCTGCCTTTACTTGCAACATGGCATTGTATAGTTTCTCGTAGGGCGTGTGGCCGGCTACGTCCAGACTGCCTGCAAACTGAATGGCGGCAGCAGCCCATATCAGGGCAATGATGCCCTCTGTAATCATGGCTGCATAAAACACGTGGCGTCCTTGGCGTTCGCTCTTCAGGCAGCGGGCCATCATGGGACTTTGTGTGGCATGGAATCCGCTTACCGCACCGCAAGCAATGGTGATGCATAAGGCCGGGAAGATAGGCATTGCCTTTCCCGGATAGTGATTTTCGAAGGCCTCGGTAATCTCAGGCAACGTACTTTGGTCGTGTGTAAAGATGCCGAAGAAGATACCAATAGCCATGAATATCAGCACCAGGCCAAAGAGTGGATAGATCTTGCCAATAATCTTGTTGATGGGCAGCGTGGCGGCAATGAGGTAATAAGCAAAGATGATAAGCATCCAGAATAGATAGCCATCATAGGAAGCGATGTCACCGGTCATGCTGGCAAGTAGTCCCGCCGGGGTTTTTACAAAGACGGCAACGACCAGAATCATCAGGAACAGAGAGAGGAGACGCTGAGACTGGCGTGCCGGTTTCCCCAGTTCGTCACCGATAATTTCAGGAAGTGATGCGCCGTTTCGTTTCATTGAAATCATTCCGGCCAGATAGTCGTGTGTCGCTCCGCCGAAGATACATCCCAGAACTATCCAGATATAGGCGGCCGGTCCGAAGAGGATGCCTTGTATTGTACCGAAGATGGGGCCTGTACCAGCGATATTGAGAAACTGAATCAGGAAGACCTTCCATGTTGGCATGGGAGTATAGTCTATACCGTCTTGAAGGGCATAGCAGGGAGCGACTTTGGTATCGTCGGGACCGATGATTCGTTCAACAATTCTACCGTAGATGATGTAACCCAGAAGGAGACAAATTAAACAGACTATGAAGGTGTACATTGAAGATGATTTCTATCTATTTGTTTAGTTATGAGGCTGCAAAGGTAGTAAAAATACAAGAGTGAACAGCACTTTCCTCCTTTTTCTGAAGGCGTTTTGCTTGGGACATCAAAAAAAGAGACCGATTTGAGGACGTAATGCCAAATCGGTCTCTTTATGTCTTAGATGTCAGTGAAGTAGGTTACTTCACCTCCCAAGTGTCATTCGTGAGAAGCAGTTCCTCAAAATTGTGATACTTCTTCTTGTTGCTTACCTCTTCAACTTGTGCATATACAGCTTCGTCGTATGTTGGCGCATCTACGTCGCGGATAACGCCAAGAGCAATCGGGAAGTCTGGGCCTTCCATCAAGGCAAGTTTGAGTTGAAGCGTGTCGTCCTGACAGTGTGCGTCATGAACAAGGATGTCTTTTTCGGTGATGCCGTTCTCGCCCAGCTTCACCACTTTAAGTCCGAATCCTTCTTGCATGAGTCCAAACTCGTTATTCTCACCGAAAATCATCGGCTTACCATGTTGCAGGTAAATGGCATTCTTGGCACGCCCGTCCTTAGAGTAGACACTATCGTGAGTCCCGTTGTTGAAGATGACGCAGTTCTGGAGGATTTCACACACGGCTGCTCCCTTGTGATGATAAGCCGCTTTCAGAATCTCGATTGTACCCGGTGCATCGGTTGCGACAGCTCGTGCGAAGAAGTGACCTCTTGCACCGAAGCAAAGCTCTGCAGGGCGGAACGGGTCTTCAACTGTTCCGTAGGGACTTGATTTGCTGACAAATCCACGTGGAGAGGTCGGGCTGTACTGTCCTTTCGTCAGACCGTAGATTCTGTTGTTGAGCAGAATCATATTCAGGTTGATGTTACGTCGGTTGGCATGGATGAAGTGATTGCCTCCAATGGCCAGACCGTCGCCGTCACCGCTCACCTGCCATACGGTGAGGTTGGGATTAGCGACCTTGCATCCGGTAGCAATGGCTGCAGCACGGCCGTGAATGGTATTCATGCCGTAGGTATTCATATAGTGAGGCAGGCGGCTGGAGCAGCCGATACCTGAAATAACTGCCGTTTCCCAAGGTGCAACACCGATTTCAGCCATAGCTTTGTGTAATGAACCCAGGAAGAAGTGGTCACCACATCCGGGACACCATCTTGGTTGTCCTTTCTTAAAATCGCTGGCATTAAATTCACTCATAGACGTTATTCGTTAATTAGTTTGGTGAATGCGTCAACCAGCTCGCTTACGAGGAATGGCTGACCTTTTACTTGGTTGAATTGTGCCGGTACAAAGCCGTCAATCTTCATGCGGAGGAAGCCTGCAAACTGACCCATATTCTGTTCGGCAACCACGGCTTTCTTGTATTTCTTCAATACCTCAGCGGTGTTCTTCGGCAGTGGATTGATGAACTTGAAGTGTGCCAATGCCACTTTCTGTCCGGCGGCACGCATCTCGTCCATGGCAGCATGCAGGTGTCCATAGGTGCCTCCGAAGCCGATAATGAGCAGGTCGGCATCGTCTTTGTCGCCCAGTACTTCCAGGTCGGGAACCTGTATCTTGTTAATCTTTTCCTGGCGGAGGCGGGTCATGAGGTCGTGGTTTTCCGGGTCAGTGCTGATAGCGCCCGTTTTGTTGTCTTTTTCCAGTCCACCGAGTATGTGCTGGAAGCCTTCCTTGCCTGGAACGGCCCAATATCTGACGCCGTTCTCATTGCGCTGGTATGGAGTCCATGAGCCCTTCATATCATCTTTTACGTAAGGTGGATTGATAGCCGGATATTCAGCCAGTTTCGGGAGTTTCCATGCAGCAGAGCCGTTTGCGACGAAGGCATCGGTCAAAAGAATGACCGGTGTCATGTGCTCGAGCGCAATTTTGCTTGCACTGTAGGCGGCCTCGAAACAGTCTGTTGGTGAGGTTGCTGCGATGACCGGCATCGGGCTTTCGCCATTACGGCCGAAGAGGGCTTGCAGAAGGTCTGTCTGTTCAGACTTGGTTGGAAGGCCTGTCGCAGGTCCGCCACGCTGTACGTCAAGCACTACCAGCGGGAGTTCCATGATGACAGCAAGGTTCATTGCCTCGGATTTCAGACAGATACCCGGGCCGGATGTTGATGTGACAGCCAGTGCACCCGCAAATGATGCACCGACGGCTGAAGCACAACCGGCAATTTCGTCTTCGCATTGAACCGTGACAACGCCCATTGACTTGTGCTTGCTAAGTTCGTGAAGTACGTCGGTAGCGGGAGTGATAGGATAGGAACCCAGGTAGAGGCGAAGTCCGGCTTTCTCGGCAGCGGCCATGAAGCCATAGGCTGTAGCTTTATTTCCGGTGATGTCCATATATCTTCCGGGAACGACGGTCTTACTTTCGATGCGATAGGTGTTTGCCACACTGCTGTGTGTGTTGTGTCCGTAGTCGTAGCCGGCATTGATTACCTTAATGTTGGCTTCGGCTATTTCGGGTTTCTTGGCAAATTTCTCACGGATGAAGTTTTCTGCCAACTTCATGTCGCGGTTGAAAAGCCAGCACACAAGTCCGACGGCAAACATGTTGCGGCATTTCATCATGGACTTGTTGTCCATGCCGGTATCCGCCAGACAGTCTTTAACCATTTGTGAGATGGGAGCTGCAATGACATCCTGTTTGATACCCATTTCTTCGATAGGGTTGTCTGTCTTGAAATCAGCTTTCGCCAAGTCGTTTTTCTGAAATGCATCTGTGTCAATGATGATGCATGCAGTCGGCTTGGCAAATTTATACTGGGTCTTTAACGCGGCAGCATTCATCGCTACCAGTACGTCGCATTTGTCACCCGGTGTGTAAACCTTATCTGCTCCAATGTGGACTTGAAAGCCGCTTACTCCAGTGAGAGAACCTTGCGGGGCACGAATGTCTGCCGGATAGTCAGGAAATGTACTGATGTCATTTCCTACTGTGGCAGAAACCGTTGAGAAGATGTTTCCGGCCAGTTGCATACCGTCGCCAGAGTCACCGGAAAAGCGGACAACCACCTGTTCCAGTTCTTTTACCATCATGTCGTTTGCCATACTATGATTTTAAATAATATTGAGTTGAGTTATTGATTGGTAATCTGTACTTGTTTGAAATGCGCTGCAAATTTCGCCAAGTCCTTTGGATTGGCAAAACTATTTTTGGATAAATTGAGAGATAATGCCTATATTTGCGGCGAAATAAGCAATCGTCTTGCGATATTCTATTGTGAAGGCCCTGTAGTTCAACGGATAGAACGGAAGTTTCCTAAACTTTTGATACGAGTTCGATTCTCGTCGGGGCTACTTCGAGAAAGCTATTCCCTACTTTTTTCATTAGGTCAGCCAAAATGGCTGGCGACCTTGTTGTAATGGCATTATAATGCTGTTATAACGCCATTATAATGCCATTGGAACGCCGTTCGAACATTGTTAGAATTGGCTTCGAAGGCCACGCGATTCTGGTAGTAGTAAAATAATCTGACAATTCTTTTAACTTTAGCGATGGACGCGACCAAGGTTGATTTTCGGCCTTGCCATATCATATAAATGGCAAGGTCAAATCATATAAATGACACGACCGAATCATGCATTCGATGAAGCCGATTGCATGATTCGGCTCAAGTGCCACTACAGGTATGTGTAGTGGGAGTGTGGCTGATTTGTCTGACTTCAGGCAGGTGAGGTAAAAGATCTTTACTTCTGCTCGGAAGCGAAATCTTTATATGATTTCATCCGGGGTCAGAGGTGCGTATGCTCCGTCTTTGGCTTCGAAGATGATGGTTCCTGTCTCGAGCGATTCGGCTTTGTGCCAAGCTCCTTTCGGAACGATGCAGATGGGGCAACTGTCTCCAGCTGCTATCTCGAGGGATTCTGTCAGTGTGGCCACGCGTTCTCCTTGTTCGTTGAGGGTTACGTCGTAGAAGTTCTGACAAATCCTGCCCCGTATGACAGCGAGCACCTCTGATGAATGTTTGTGTCGGTGTATGGGAACGATGGTGTCAGGTTCCATCGCGTTCAACATGCGTTGGCTGTTGTCTTCCGGTGTTGTGCGCAGGTCCATGTTTTGGCGCTTGCGCGGATTTTGCTTGGCCTGCTCTATGAGGTTGTCAAGCACTGTGTTATCTAACTTCATGGCTTTTCTTAATCTTTCATTAACTTGCGATATCTGACGCGTTTAGGCTCCTGATAGCCGTTTTTCTTCAATTTCCATTCTTCATAATCAGAGTAGGAACCTTCGTAGAAGACCACTTCGCTGTTTCCTTCAAACGAGAGTATGTGTGTGCAGATGCGGTCAAGGAACCAGCGGTCGTGACTGATGACAACGGCGCAACCGGCAAAGTTCTCGAGACCTTCTTCCAGAGCACGAAGGGTGTTGACATCGATGTCGTTGGTCGGTTCGTCAAGGAGAAGTACGTTTCCTTCTTCTTTGAGTGCCATGGCCAGATGCAAGCGGTTACGTTCTCCACCAGAGAGAACACCGCAGAGCTTCTCCTGGTCGCCTCCGCTGAAATTAAACCGGCTGAGGTAAGCACGCGAGTTAACGTCTCGCTTGCCGATGCGCATCAGTTCCTGCCCTCCGCTGATGACCTGGTATACACTCTTTTGCGGGTCGATGTCTTTGTGTTGTTGGTCTACATAGGCCACTTTCACTGTTTCACCAACTTCGAATGAGCCGGCATCGACTTTTTCCAGTCCCATGATGAGTCGGAAGAGGGTTGTTTTGCCGGCACCGTTAGGGCCAATGACACCGACGATTCCGTTGGGTGGTAATGCAAATTCAAGATTGTCAAAGAGCAGTTTTTCGCCGAAGGCTTTTTTCACGCTGTGTGCTTCGATGACTTTATTCCCGAGGCGTGGACCGTTTGGAATGAAGATTTCGAGTTTCTCCTCTTTCTCCTTCTGGTCTTCGTTGAGCAACTTATCGTAACTATTCAAGCGCGCCTTACCCTTGGCCTGACGTGCTTTGGGTGCCATGTGTACCCACTCCAACTCGCGTTCAAGTGTCTTGCGCCGTTTGCTGGCTGTCTTTTCTTCCTGCTCCATGCGTTTGGTCTTCTGATCAAGCCATGAACTATAATTTCCTTTCCAGGGAATGCCTTCGCCTCGATCAAGTTCGAGAATCCATCCTGCTACATGGTCTAGGAAGTAACGGTCGTGAGTAACGGCAATGACCGTACCATCGTATTGGTTGAGGTGTTGCTCTAACCAGTCAATGCTTTCTGCGTCGAGGTGATTGGTCGGCTCGTCAAGGAGTAGCACGTCCGGCTTCTGGAGAAGGAGTCGGCAGAGAGCCACCCGACGACGTTCACCACCCGAAAGAAATTCCACTTTCTGATTTTCTTCCGGACAGCGCAGAGCGTCCATGGCGCGTTCCAGCTTGCTATCAATATTCCATGCGTCTGTTGAGTCTATATAGTCCTGTAATTCAGCCTGACGTTGGAAGAGTTTATCCATCTTGTCGGGGTCTTCATAGTATTCCGGAAGTCCAAACTTGTTGTTAATCTCTTCATATTCTGCTAAGGCGTCATAGATTTCTTGAACACCTTCCATCACACATTCCTTGACGGTCTTTGCCGGGTCAAGTTTAGGGTCTTGCTCCAAATAGCCCACGGTATATCCTGGAGAGAATACCACTTCACCCTGGAAGTTCTTGTCAATGCCGGCGATAATCTTCATGAGTGTTGATTTTCCGGAACCGTTAAGACCGATAATGCCGATTTTGGCTCCGTAGAAGAAAGAGAGATAGATGTTCTTTAGAATCTGTTTCTGTGTCTGGGGAATGATTTTGCTTACTCCAACCATGGAGAAGATAATCTTCTTGTCATCTGCATTAGCGTTTGCCATTTTCTGTTGAGAGTTTATCTGTTAGAATTAGGTTTATTCTGTTGGGGGAGTTGTATTATTTTGCAAATACCTTACAAACATAGTCATTTTTCTATGGAAAACATAATAAGGCAATTCCTTTTATTTGTGAATTGCCAGTCTCAAGACAAACCAGGCGTGCTGAAAGAGGGTAGGAAACAGCCCATAGTGCCGGCACATGATGTGGAAGCGCTCTTTCAGTGAGGCTCTTTGGTTTTGTGTTGTTGTCCCTTCTGCCAGGTAGTCAACCAGTGTCAGGTGAGTGTTGTGCATGTCCTTGGCTTTCTTCATAATATTGATGCACCAATCAAAGTCGGCCGAGAAGCGATAGCGCAGGTCGTAGTGCCCGGCCAAAGTTCGACGAGCGAAAAACGCCTGGTGACAGACGAGCATACCATGCTTGAAACTCTTCCACGTGAGATGTTCTGGAGCAGATAATCTTCGCATGCGGAGAAAATGTCCGTCAATGTCAACCAGGGCAGTCTGTCCATAGATGACATCGGGGAGCGGCTTGCCCGGAGGGATAGAATGGACGAGGAGGCTGAGCGTATCGTCCTCGTGGAAACAGTCTCCTGCATTGAGGAAGCATACGTAGTCCCCGGTGGCCAGGTCAAGTCCTTTGTTCATGGCGTCGTAGATGCCTTTGTCCGGCTCGCTGACGATTGTGTGGATGCGGTCTTTGTATGGCTCGATGACGGATAGTGTGAGGTCGGTTGATTTCCCGTCAATAATGATGTATTCCACGTTATGATATGTCTGTGTAATAACACTCTGAATCGTGTCCTCAATGAGTCCTTGTGCGTTCCGGCACACGGTGATTACACTTATCTTGGGGGTGGGGTGTACGCTGTGCATAGAGGGGGAGAGTTACTTGGTAAGAAGTTGTTTGTAAAGTGTTATGTATTGCTCGGCCACAACATCCTCTGCATACGACTGTCTCGCCTTGCGGACAGCCCCTTCGCCAAATGGCTTGCAGTTGTTTGCCAACACCTGCAGGATGCCGTTGGCCAGATCCTCGGCATCCTGATACCTGGCGATATAGCCGTTCTCATTATGGGTAATCATTTCGGGAATGCCTCCTACATGGAAACCTACGCAAGGAGTGCCGCATGCCATGGCTTCCATGATTGTGTTGGGAAGGTTCTCTTCGAGTGATGGAGTAACGTACACGTCGACTGCTGCATACAGCTGGACAAGCTGTGTTTCGTCCAAGATGAAATTCTTCGGGTAGACCTCGAACGGAAGCCGATTGGTCAGTACGTCTGATTGGCGTCCGAAAACAACGATGCCTATCTGCTCCTTCAACTCGGGATGCTGTTCTGCCAGTAGGTTGCAGGCTTCAATCAGGTAGTCAATACCTTTGCGCTTGTCCGTAATCTTGACCGAGCCGAAGAGAATCAGTTTCTTGTCGGCCGGTAGTTGCATTGCCGTGCGGGCAGCCTGTTTGTCTGTCGGTTTGAAAAGTTCCGTATTTATAGGGTTTGGAATGACCCTTACATCTTTTCCTTGGAGTAAGGCGCTTGCCGAAACCTCGTGCTTTAGCCATTCGCTGCAAGCAACGAAGTGTATGGGGTATTGCGCATAGGTTTTCTTCTTGCGGCGGAAGACTTTGCGTGAAAGGTCTCGCTTGCCTCCTCCGCGATAGAGGTATTGACAGTGGTGGCACTCTGCGTGAAAAGCCTGGCAGGAACGCGCATGGTGACAGATGCCGGTGGCCGGCCACATGTCGTGCATGGTCCATACGACAGGTTTCTTGCTTTTGAGAATCTTTCCGATGACTTGTAGTGAAAGCATCCCTTGATTAATCCAGTGCAAGTGTATGATATCTGCTTCCTGAAATTCGGGGAGCAGGGTAATGTCTGTGCTGATATTGGCAATGTCTACCTTGAAAATGTTTTCCTTCTTGAAATGATTGTGCAGGAAAATGACAAAACGCTCCCAAAGAAAGTGACGGACAAGTTTGAATCCGCGTTTTAGTTCGGTGACATGTTCGTTTGTTGAGATTTTGTCGCGTACAAGCATTGTCGCGTCAATACCATGTTTGTTAAGTGCTTCACAAAGTCGGTTGCAGGCAACAGCTGCACCACCGATGCGCTCGGAAGTGTTGATTAGGAGAACTTTCATGTCGGCAGTTTTTTTGGGGGGATACGAAGATAAAGTTTAATTTGTAGCGTGGACGTCAGGCACTGAAATCGCCCTTCAACGTCCGTTTGATGCGTCGCCAGGCTTTGGCCCAGAAGTTATTGGTCCGGTGATAGTAGCGCGCGAAGGCTGCACGTGCCTCTTCGTTTTCTATAACAGGCGAGATAGATGTGACTTGGATGGGTTTGAGATAAAGGTCCGAATGGTATAGCCCTCCGCCTCCACAGTTTGTTCCGCTTCCGTCAAATCCGTTGTTGCTTACGAGTGAACGCCCCACGTTTATAGAGAGGATATCCTGTAGAAACAGAGAGGCATTCCAGCGAATAGCCCAGGAGTTGTTCTTCCCTGCGATTTGCCGACGCAGCATGCGCGTGAATTTATAGCTCCCGTTGAAATCAAAGATATGGGTCAGTTTTCGTTGCTCTAGTTGTTGTAGCAGTTCTGCTCCATTAGGGTTGAAGTATACCCATGCGCGTTTCCAGGTTGCCCATCCCCAGCTACCGGTCCACTTGATGAGGAACATTTCGGGAAGGCTTGGGTCGTGCGTGAAGTCACAGGCTTGGATATGCCCCACACGTATCTCTTCTTTGTATCGTTCTAATGCCTCATTCATAAATTGCAGGAAGTAGGGGGCAACGATGAGATCGTCTTCCAGGACAATGACTCGGCCGTATCTCTCGATTTGCGTACTCACTCCGTCAATGATGCTATTGGCAAGTCCCCAGTTTGTTTCGCGCTCTATAATTTGCACTGAAGCAAATCCTGTAATGGTGCGGATATATCGGCGTACTTTCTCCACACCAGTCATAGACTGGTTGTCGGAAGCAGCATCGCTATAGATAATCAGGTCGCTGTTTTTGCACTCAGCATTTTGTTTCAGCGAAGTGATGAGGTCGTGCAAATGTTCTGGTCTCTTATAGGCAAAAACTAGGATTGGGGCGTAGGCGGCTGTCATGGCGTAGCTGTTTTTAGAAAGTTATGGGTGGCTTGTTTTGTTTGCCTTCTGACTGCAAGGATGCTGCATGTCTGGCCGATTAGCGATACCGTCATCTTGAAATAGTCTATTCCTTTCTTTTTCCCCCGAAGCGTATGGATAAGCGCTTTCTTCAGACAAGCCAGGGGACCGAGGGCAAAGGCTTTGATTACGCAGTAATTGATGTTGGCATATTCGGAGAGGTGATAGACCATTTCTGTCCTCATGAAGCGAGCGTACTCGTAAGGACGATACTCGCGGTCGTGGCAAATAGTGACGTGAGGCAGGTAGCCAATTTTTAGCCGGTGAAAAACCAGTCTGTTGATGTAGTCCTTATCCTCTCCGTAGTGGTAGAAAAGAGGGGAGAATCCTCCGACGACTTGTAAGGTGCGCCGGGGAATGAACCAGCAGGCGGCATTGACAAAAGGAATATCCCTCAGTTCTTCATTCTTATCGGAGGATAGATGCCGGATATAACGGCTGAATCCCGGGTCTGGTTTGTCTCCTTTCCCGGTGAGGTGCGTAGGAGAGAGAATCCCATATTCGGGATGACTGTTGGAGAGGTCGCTCAGAGCTTCAATGGTTCCGGGCGCAACCCAGGCGTCCTGGTTCAGTAGCAGGACTGCCTCATAGCCTCGACGTATGGCCACTTCCATTCCTATGTTGTTGGCTCTTCCAAAGCCCAGATTCCTTTCGCTTTCAATCAGTTCTACCCAAGAATATGAATCCCGGATGCGCTGGACGGTATCATCATGCGATGCGTTGTCAATAACAACGACGTCAACCGGCGTGCTCGATTGTTGCAGGCTTTGAAGGCAACGCTCAATCCAGGGTTCGAAGTTGTACGAGACAATGATGGTCAGAATCTTGTTCATGAGTGTTGCCGGGTAAGTAATTCGATAGGAATATGGTTGATATGTGCCGCTGTTTCCGAGTAAGAACTCTGGGCTGAGCCCCAAATGCGTTGTGCATGGGCTAATGTATACATCTCGACAACGGCATTTTGTATGCCGGGAATAGAATCTCTGTCGGCTTGGTCCGGGGGCGTGACAATGTGTTCGCCAAAGTGTGTGGTCAGGGTGTCCTTCTCTTTTTCATCGTCGGTAGCCAGGAAGAATTTTGTATGAGGATTCTGTACCAACTGTGTCGCTATGCGGTCAACGAAGAGCGATGTCGGACTGAGCTGGATGGAGTGGATATTATCCGTACGGCGAATGTGTACTCCGATATAGTCTTGTCCTAAATCTTGTCGGTTCTTCTTGATACGTTGCGTGAGCAATGGAATTGGTCGGAATAAAGAGAAGTCCTGTCCTTCGGGTTTTGGGAGGAAGTCCACGCAAGCAGCCAAGTATACGTTTCTTCCTCGTGCCCACTGCTCAAAAGAGAAACCATGGTCGCGCAGTCTGGTTGCCTCTCCTTCAAAAATACGCGCCTGAAAAGCAAAATGCTCGAAGAGAGCCGGGATGTATCCGTTTCTGCGTCGAGGCCTGTCAAGGGTTAACTCTTCCTTGATACCGGCTTCCGTCAGCTTGACACCGTCCATAAGCAACGGCTCGAAGATGAGGCTGAAAGGGCAGTTTATTTCCCAGGTACGAAACCACAGGATGCGTAGTTCGCTTCCAACCTTTCGGGCTAATCTGATGCCGGCCTCGATGGCCTTCATGCGGTTGGCTAATCCTCCGACGGGAGTGAGTGTAATGGAATATTGTTTCATGCTTTATCCCTTTTTGTGTTGGAATAGATAGTGCAGGCTTTCGCGGAAGACCGTGGCTTTTGTCAGGTACATGATGCTTGCGTACAATGCGGCTGCTACGATAATCTTGGCAATGAACATGAGGTATATGTTCTCTATGCTTTGCGTTATCAGATAGGTGCATCCCATGCATAAAATGGAAATCCCCAGGAAGGGGAACACATCTTTCAGCACGTCGCGCAATCGTATTCCAATCATGCGTTGGGCAAAATAATGCCAGATGAAAAGCCAGAGCACGTGGAGTGTCACAATAGCCGATAGCATGGCCATGATGCCCAAAGACTTCATGGCGAAGATAAGTATTATCTGAAGCAGACCGACAGCGACGGTATTATATAGGAAGATATTGGAATGTCCCCGACTGATGATGAGGTTGGAGAACAGTGTCGTAATGGGGATGAATGCTCCCCAAAGGCAGAGAATCTGCAAGTATGGTACACAGGGCAGCCATTTTTCTTTAATCGTAATGACGATGAATTCAGGCGCTACCAACGCAAGCCCGAGTAGGGTAGGAAAGGCGACAAAGCTGGTGAATCGCAGCATCTTCCTGAAGATCTCTCGCTGCCTGTCTGTCTCGTCATTGACTTTGGCAAGGACCGGCTGTGCCACGTTACTCACCATGCCGGTAATCAGTGATTGGCCCATGTAACTCCATTTGTTGGCCTGGGTGTAAAAGCCGACCTGCGGCTTGTAGAATTTCCCCAGTAGAACGGTAAAAATATTATTGTTGATATGGGTCAGCAGGTTGGTGAGGAGTATTTTGCTGCTGAACGCAATCATCCCTCTCAGCGGACGGAAGTCCCATTCCAGTGTCGGTCGCCATGGCGAGAAGTGCCACAGCAAGATTGTCTGGACGGCCAGGTGTGTAACGCTCTGCATGGCCAGTCCCCAGTATGCCATTCCGTTCAAGGCCAAAATAATACCGACAGTACCAGAGATTCCTTGGGCAAAGAGGTAGGTCATGGCTCGTTGCTTGACCATGAGGTTGCGGAAGAGTACTGCGTTGTGAGCCGTTGATGAACTGCTTAGCAGAAATCCCAGGAAGAGTACCCGGGAGAGATCTCTCAGCAAGGGCTCGTCGTAGAAGTCGGCAATGAGCGGTGCGCAGCAGAAGAGGATGAGGTAGAGTGCAGTGCCCATTAAAGTGCTGAACCAGAAGACCGCGTTGAGGTCCTTATGGTTCAAATCCTTTTTATTGACCAATGCACCGGTGAATCCACTTTCCTGCAGCGCGTTTGCTACTACCACGAAGATAGTCAGCATACCTATTAGACCATAGTCTGTCGGTTGGAGAATCCGGCCTAAAAACAGGCCGAAGAAGAGATTGAGCAACTGCTGTAGGCCGTTGCTCAATCCACCCCAAAAGAGGCCTTTTGCTGTTTTCCCCTTTAAGTCTTCGCTCATTGAGAAGTGTGTGGTTACGATACTTGACTGCCACCTTTGACAGGGCGTGTCACCGTTGTGACGGAGATATTGCCGTCGAAATTTTCGGCACTGAGAATCATGCCTTCGCTGACCAGTCCGTTCTTGAACTCTCGTGGGGCGAGGTTGGCGATGAAGAGAACTTGCTTGCCCACGAGTTCTTCTGGTTCATAGTAGGCAGCGATGCCACTGACAATGGTACGGCTGTTCAGACCGTCATCGATTTTGAATTTCAGCAACTTTTTCATCTTAGGCACACGTTCGCACTCCAGCACAGTGCCGACGCGGATGTCCAGCTTCTCGAAATCGTCAAAACGAATGACTTCCTTGACCGGTTTGGCTTTGTAGTTGGCTTCTTCGTTGGCTTTTTTGATGGCTTCCAGTTTGTCCAGTTGGAACTGGATGGTCTCATCCTCAATCTTCTCAAACAAGAGGGAAGGCTTGGCCAGTTGCTTGCCGGTCTCGAGCAGGTCGGTAGAACCTAATTCGTCCCAGTCAAACGACTCCATGTTGAGCATCTTGCGCAATTTCTTGCTGCTGAAAGGTAGGAACGGTTCGAAGGCAATGGCGAGGTTGGCGGTGAGTTGGAGGCTGATGTTGATAATTGTTTTTACACGCTCCGGGTTAGTTTTGATTTCCTTCCACGGTTCGCAGTCTGCAATGTACTTATTCCCGATGCGTGCTAAGTTCATCGCTTCCTTTTGTGCCTCGCGGAATTTGAAGTGGTCAAGAAGTCCTTCCAATTTCTCTTTCACGTCTTTAAATTCTGCAAGTGTCTGCTCGTCGTACGCAGTCAGTTCGCCGCGTGCCGGAACGATGCCGTCATAGTATTTCTGTGTCAGTTGCAGAGCGCGGTTGACAAAGTTTCCATAGATGGCCACCAATTCGTTGTTGCAGCGTGCCTGGAAGTCTTTCCACGTGAAGTCATTGTCTTTGGTCTCGGGAGCGTTGGCAGTCAAGACGTAGCGAAGCTCGTCCTGACGTCCTGGCAATTCGTCGAGATATTCGTTCAGCCATACGGCGTGATTACGGCTGGTACTGATTTTGTCGCCTTCGAGGTTGAGGAATTCATTGCTTGGTACATTGTCAGGGAGAATATATTCACCGTGTGCCTTCAGCATAGCCGGGAATACGATGCAGTGGAAGACGATATTGTCCTTGCCGATAAAATGTACCAGTCGGGTCTCGGGGTCTTTCCACCAAGTCTCCCATGAACCCCGTTCGGGATTTTTCTCGCAGAGTTCCTTGGTGTTACTGATGTAACCGATTGGCGCGTCAAACCATACGTAGAGCACTTTGCCTTCTGCGCCTTCTACGGGTACGGGAATACCCCAATCGAGGTCGCGTGTCACAGCACGCGGCTTCAGTCCGCTGTCTAACCAGCTCTTGCACTGGCCGTAGACATTCGGGCGCCACTCCTTGTGCTCTTCAAGAATCCATCTTTCCAGCCACTCCTGGTCCTTGTCCAGCGGGAGATACCAGTGCTTGGTTGCTTTCTTGACAAGCGGGTTGCCGGTCTCGGCATTGTATGGATTGATGAGCTCCTCTGGAGAGAGGGTGGCTCCGCATTTCTCACATTGGTCACCGTATGCTTCGGGGGCATGACAGCGCGGACATTCTCCGCGGATGTTACGGTCGGTAAGGAAGCGGCCTGTCTGTTCGTCATAGAACTGCTCGGAGGTCTGTTCGATGAACTTGCCTTCATCATACAGTTTGCGGAAAAAGTCACTGGCCAGTTGATGGTGTGTCTGGCTGGTCGTTCGGCTATAGACGTCAAACGAGATATCAAACCGTTCGAAACTCTCCTTGATGAGGTTGTGATAACGGTCTACAACCTCTTGAGTGGTGATGCCCTCTTTACGGGCACGGATAGTCACGGGAACTCCATGCTCGTCGCTACCGCCGATGAAGACGACGTCCTGTTTCTTCAGACGGAGGTAACGCACATAAATGTCAGCCGGTACGTAGACTCCGGCCAAATGGCCTATATGAACCGGACCGTTGGCATAAGGAAGAGCCGCGGTGACGGTGGTACGTTTGAATTTCTTTTCCATATCGGTTTCTAATGCTTTATTTCGTTGCAAAATTACTACAAGTTCGTCTAATAGCCAATTGTTCAACCAATTTATCCGATGTCCCGCTGCAAATCTTTCGGGCAAATAACTTGCCTGACCGGACAAGTTTTTCAAAATCTTTCTCTGTGAATGTTTCGATGTAGTGTACGTATTCGATGTAGTGCAGCGGAGTCAGTGCGGGTAACCCGGGATAGGGGCCTTCGTAGAGCATGGCTTTCGCGGCGAAGGGAGAATTGAATACAATGGTCTGTATCATTATTTCGTCTGGGGTCAGACTATATCGGAAGTAATGCTCATAAATGGGGTTCTGCGTCATCTCGCGGTATACATATCGGAGGCAGTCCAAACTCAGGCACCACCAGGATGACCCTTTGTAAAGGTGTAATTTTTCCCCTTCATGCTCAATGTAGTTGGGTTTTCTCCAAGGGAGTAGGCCGGTGAGCCGATAGGCGGTCTCTGTAAATACTTTTCTCACCTTGACATTACTCACATGAATGTCTCTGAAGAAATGATACCTGGTCACTTTCTCTTGTGCCCAAGCCGGTTCCTTGCTGGTCGTGAAGTCTATGCCCATGATTAGTTCTCTGCCGGCATTTTCTTCAAGATATGCCAGGATTTCCTCGTTGCTGCGGATGGGGTAATCCAATCCGCTCAAGAAGAAGATTCTGTCAAAAATTATCTCGCTTTCCAAACAGCTCTTCATCAGGGCTTGTTGGTAGCGGCATTGGGAATATCCGCCCCATTGTGTGTAGATGCGCTCTTTGATGAGGACAACTCTTTCTATCGGCAGGTCGTTGAGGGCGTGTTTGAAAGGCTGTAGACGGACCTTTTTGTCAACGTGGACAAAGAACCAGGTGTCTTCTCCCATGTCTAAGGCATCGATGAGTCTCCGCAGTTGTCGTGGGTCGCTGTGTGCCGCAATGAGGTAAGCTATTTTCATGGTGGAATGATGCTTTGCTTTACAAAGGTAAAGCGTATTTTGTTAAAAACCAAATGCGTAGCGAAGGTTACATTTTAATTGTTTGGTCATGTAAGAGTGATTTCCTATTTTTGTAGGTCTCCACTTTCGGTGTGCAGGGCTTCGTCTCTCTGCTCTCCGGATGTGATGCGAAGAACAGAATTGAAAAACATAATCGTAACAGAAAATTATCCTACCTATGAGAAGACGCGATTTCTTGAAAAATTCCGCTTTGTTAGTGGCAGCTACAACTGTGACAGAATATGCCGGTGCAACAGGCAAGATAGCTGCTGCTTCTGTTGAGGCTCGTACATCTGCGGCTGATGACGGCAAACTCATCACTTCGGCTCCCATGCTCCAAAACTATGCAGAGACAAGCATGGGTGTGGCTTTCAGCGTGAGTGATATGGCCAATGGTTTTGTCCAATACAGCGAGCACCCTGATATGCGAGATGCCGTGACGGTAAAATGTGGCGGTTACCGCGTTACTGACATGAACGACAAGGTCATGCTTGTCCGGTTGACGGGACTGAAACCGGCAACGAAATACTATTATAAAATAGGAGCCGACCGTATCAGCTACAAGGGAGGCTATGCCATGAAAAGACTCGGCACTGAGGTGGACGAGCGCGTCTATTCTTTCACGACAGCCGGCAAGGGGGCAAAGGGACATTTCTGTGTCATTAACGACACACACTCCATTTGGAAGCCGTTCGGCTTGGCTATCGAGAAAATGGCAGCCCTTGGTCCGTCTTGTGTGGTATGGAACGGCGACACTTGCAACATGGCCAGCACCATTGACGAACAGATAAAGACATTTCTTTGTCCGGAGATTGAACGAAGCGACTATGCTTCCGAGATACCTTATATATTTTGTCCGGGCAATCATGACTCCCGTGGCATGGCCAATCGTCATCTCGAAAAAGTGTGGATGTTCCGTCAGCCGGAAGAGCGCTCTTCGCGCGATTGGGATTTAGGCCGTAACTTTGCTGTCCGCATGGGCGATATTGCCATGATAGGCTTGGATACGGCTGAGGATAAGGTGGATGAGAATCCTCTCTTTGCGGGACTTTTCGCCAGCGAAGCCTATCGGGAGGCACAGGTGGCATGGCTTGAAGATGCTTTGCAGCGGCCGGAGATTGCAGATGCTCCCTATTTAGTGGCCTTCTGCCATATCCCGTTGTTCGATGCCGACCCACGCTGTAACCCCGGTGATGTGCATCCCAACGATACAGACCCTCGTTACTCGACCGACTTTGCCTGCTGGCAGCGCACTTGTGCCCGCTTGTGGACTCCGGCGTTGGAGAAGGCCGGTTGCCAACTGATTATCACGGCTCATCAGCACCAATACCGTTACGATGCTCCGACGAAGGAACGCCCATGGGCACAGATTGTCGGTGGAGGTCCTGACATCAATCGCAAGAATAAGGAAGGAAAGCTCATGCCGTCCTACTTCCCGACAGTGATTGAGGGTGAAGTGGTGAAGGGAAAATTGGTAGTATCCGTCCATCATCTGGTCAAGGACGAGGTTGTTGGCAAGTTTACCTTCAAGCCGCGCAAGCGTTGATTTTTCACGCGATCTCTTCAACAGTCATTTTTATAATCAAATATAGGAGCAGAATGAAACAGACCTTACTCTACATGGCAGGCCTTTTTGGCGTGCTGTTTCTTCACGTGGCGTGTTCGGATTATGGCCGTCAGCCGACCGATGTCTGTAACCATCGATTGTACTACACAGAGCCCGCCAAGACTTGGGAGGCTACTCTTCCATTGGGAAACGGTCGTCTGGGATTGATGACCGACGGTAATATTGGCGAGGAACATCTCGTCCTTAATGAAATCTCCTTGTGGAGCGGCGGTTGCTACGACTACAGCAATCCTGAGGCGTCCAAGACCCTTCCGCGCATCCAGCAACTGCTGTTTGAAGGCCGGAATATCGAGGCGCAGGAATTGATGTACCGGAGTTTTGTGCCCAAGAAGGCAGAAAACGGCGGGACTTACGGCAGCTATCAGGTGCTTGGCTCCTTAGACCTTTTCTTTCCCGGTCAACCGGTCGACACATTGGCCGGTGTCACCGATTACGAGCGTAGTCTCTCTCTGCGTGACGGTGTGGCCGTTACCGGCTACACCTTTGATGGCGTGCGATATGAGCGTGAGTATTTTGTCTCCCGCGAGAAGGACGTGATGGCTGTTCATTTGAAAGCCTCCCAGAAAGGCGCTTTGGCTTTCAGAGCCGCCTTGAGTCGGCAGGAACGCTGTACGGTTACGACGGCAGGGAGTGACGTGCTGTTGATGGAAGGCACGTTGGACAGCGGGCAACCCGGGGTGGACGGAATGAAATATCGCGTGGCCATGAGGTTGCTGAGCAAAGACGGGACGTCAAGCCTTTCGGCCGACGAAGGAATCCAATTGACTGACGGGCAGGAGGCGTGGCTTGTCCTTTCGGCTACGACTAACTATGAGGCCTGCGGCACCGACTTCCCGGGAGCGCGTTACAAGGAGGTATGTGACAGTTTGCTGGACGAGGCAGTCAAACAGCCCGACTCTCTCGAGCCGGGACACATCCAGGCGCATCGTTCCCTCTACGACAGAGTCAGCCTGACACTCCCCGCCACTCCGAACGACCAACTGCCTACCGATGAGCGCGTCCTCTATTTCTCGAGCATCGATTCTCCGGCCATGGCTGCTCTCTATTATAATTTCGGCCGTTACCTGCTCATCAGCAGTACACGCCCCGGTTCTCTGCCGCCCAACTTGCAAGGTCTGTGGGCAAATACCATACAGACACCTTGGAACGGAGATTATCACACGAACATCAACGTGCAGATGAATCACTGGCCATTGGAACAGGCGGGTCTCGGAGAACTCTACGATCCGCTTATTAGCCTGATGGAGCGTTCTATCGAGAATGGAGAAAAAACCGCAAAGGTCTTCTATGGTGACAAGGCACAGGGATGGGTGATGCACATGATGACCAATGTGTGGAACTATACCGACCCGGGAGAACATCCGTCGTGGGGTGCCACGAATACGGGCGGTGCGTGGATGTGTGCCCACCTCTGGGAACATTACCTCTACACCGGTGACACGGACTACCTGAAGCGCATTTATCCCATTATGAAAGGTGCGTCCGAGTTCTTCCACAGTACGACAGTGGCAGAGCCTGTTCATGGCTGGCTCGTTACCGCTCCGACATCTTCTCCGGAGAATGCGTTCTTCCAGCCGGGCGACAAGAGCCGTAAACCGGTTTCCATCTGCATGGGACCTACCATGGACGTGCAGTTGTTGACCGAACTTTATACGAATGTCATCGAAGCAGCCCGCATCCTTGGCGTGGACGCGGATTATGTGGCCACCCTCGAGGCCGACCTGAAGCGTTTCCCGCCGATGCAAATCAGTCCGAACGGTTACCTGCAGGAATGGCTTGAGGACTATGAGGAGGTGGAAGTAAACCACCGGCACGTTTCCCACCTCTATGGCTTACATCCGAGTAATCTCATCTCGCCCGAGTCTACGCCGGATTTGGCCGATGCCTGTCGCGTGACATTGAATCGCCGTGGCGATGAAGCAACGGGGTGGAGCCGTGCGTGGAAGATGAACTTCTGGGCGAGACTGGGGGACGGAAACCGGGCATACAAACTCTTCAAGAGTCTGCTCAATCCGGTGTATGACGGAAAACCGGGTGTCGATTATGGCAGTAAGAAAAGCCGTGGAGGAACGTATCCCAATCTTTTCTGCGCCCATCCTCCATTTCAAATTGACGGGAACTATGGTGGAGCGGCTGGTGTGGCCGAAATGTTGCTCCAGAGCCACATGGGCTTTGTGAAACTCCTGCCTGCATTGCCCGACAGTTGGAGCGAGGGAAGTTTCAGGGGGATGAAAGTGCGTGGAGGTGTCAGTGTGGACCTCGTGTGGGCCGGTGGGCGTGCGCAGGAGGCTGTCTTTTTGGCCGAGCGTGACGTGACGCTGAAGTTACTGCTTCCACCGACAGCAAGCCAAATTGCCATCAAGGGCCGTTCGCACAACAAGGTACTGGAACCGGTCGTAGGGAACACTATTTACGAGTTGAATCTGAAAGCCGGCGAGTCATTGAAAGTTACATTCATTCACAATACCTGATGAGGCTGCCGCGTCTTCTCCTGACTTTCCTGCGACCGCGTCACAGCTTCGGTTTCGGCATTCAGTCGCCCTACGCCTTTTGGTTTCTCAAACAGGTGCTTCGCCAGTCGTCTCCCTACTACAAATATAGCGAACTGGCTATGGCCGAGAGACGTCTCTCGGCCGGTCAGGATGAAGACTGGCTTTACGAGCCACGTCATCAGCGGCGTCTGCTCTTCCGCCTCGTCAACGAGGCTCAGCCCGAGACCATTGTCGATGTGGGGCGTTTGTCGGCCTCGTCGCTTTACCTGCAGGCTGCCAAGACCACGGCTCGTTACAAGTCTTCGCCGTCGTTTGAGGCTCTGTGCCTGGAGGCTGACGAGGCGGTCGACTTTCTCTACCTGCACGATCATCGTCATCCGGACCACATCAGCCGTATGTTCGACCTCTGCGTGCAGCACAAGCGCGAGCGCTCCATGTTTGTCATCGAGGGCATTCGCTTCAGCAAGGACATGACCCGTGCGTGGGAGCAGATGAAGCACCACCCGGATGTGTCCCTTACCTTTGACTTATATAATTTGGGTATTCTTTTTTTTAATCCCACGCTCAACCATTGTCATTACACTACCAGTTACTAACCCTAAACCGACAGACAATCATGACCAACATTCCCAAAAGTCCCCTCTATACCCGCACGGGTGATCAAGGAACCACCGCACTTGTGGGGGGTACCCGAGTGCCCAAGACACATGCCCGGCTTGAAGCCTATGGCACGGTCGACGAACTGAATTCACAGATAGGCCTGCTCGCCTCTTTGCTGCCCGATGGCGGTGAAGACCAGCTCTTCCTGCGCAGAGTGCAGGCCACCTTGTTCACTGTCGGCTCGCACCTTGCCACCGACCAGAGCGTTATGCAACTGCGCCCCACGGCTGTTGTTACTCCCGAGATGGTTGTCGAGATGGAGTCTGAGATAGACCGTGTGGACAGTCTCCTGCCGCCTTTGCGCCTTTTTATCCTGCCGGGAGGAAGCCATAGCGCGTCGCAGGCTCATGTTTGCCGAACCGTCTGCCGACGGGCCGAACGCCGCATCCTGAATCTTGTGGAGGAGGGTGCGGAAGTGTCGGAGGAATTGATTGCTTACGTGAACCGACTCTCAGACTATTTTTTCGCACTGGCACGGAAATTGAACATGGATGAAAAAAAAGATGAAATAATCTGGCGAAAGAATGGTTGATATGAATATTTATTGTATGTTTGCCCCACTTTTTCTCAAAAAAGCGAGGACATTATATACATTATATTCTATTTTACTATGTACTGGACACTTGAATTAGCATCAAAATTGGAGGATGCTCCCTGGCCGGCAACGAAGGATGAACTCATCGAC
Organism: Bacteroidales bacterium; assembly: GCA_029227175.1. GTDB lineage: Bacteria > Bacteroidota > Bacteroidia > Bacteroidales > Bacteroidaceae > Bacteroides. The sequence goes on from JAQXZK010000077.1 coordinate 35,045, forward strand.
TATGCCATCCGTTCAGGAGCTCCGCTTGAGGTAATCGAGAACTTGCAAGAGATAGAAGACGAGGGGGATATATACGAAACGATCGAAGACCTGTGGCCTGACTATCCCAGCAACGAAGACTTCTTCTTCAACGAAGAAGAGTACTAAAAAGCCTGTATAAATAGGTTAAAGTTTAATCATCGGCGCGACAGACATGCTTTATGAATGTTTGTCGCGCTGTTGTTGTTTGTCAAGGAGTAGAGGTGCGTCGGAATGGACTGTCATCCGGTACGTATGCCTCGGCACTGCCTTCCGCACTGTCTCCGCTGCTGCTGTCCGCCGTTTCTTCCCCGCCGGTGCCCGTGGCTGCAATGTCCGGGGTGTCGTTTGCCGTGCCGTTTGTCGTGCCTCCGGCGATTTCTCCCGTTGCCCGGTCTTCGCCGGTACCTGCTGCCGCACCCGTGTCTGCGTCTTGCCTGCTGTCGGCTGCTGTGACCACTGTTTCCTCGGAAGTCTCTGTCCGACTGTCGCTTACAGGCGTTTCACCGCTTGCAGATGCCTCCCTCTCTGTCCCGACTGCCTCGCCCGGTGCCGGGGATTCGGCAACCGTAACCCCGACAGGCATGCCGGCTGCAAGGGGCAGACCGGTCACGCCCGTCTGTCGGGGCGTCTTTGCCTTCAACTCGTACAGCCGGTAGTCATAATTCAGGGCATTGACCTCGTCGACAAAGCCGGAGAGATTCTCCGTGCCCCCGATGCCAAGCAGTAGGGCGGCATTGACACGCTCCAGCAAGGCGCGCATGGCCCGGTCTATCCTCTGTCGGGCCTCTGCCACGGGCATATCCCTGCGGGTCTGACGTTCCTCCATGCGCAAGGCCGAATGTCTGCTTGCCTTCTCCGCCTGCGCCTGCATGAGTGCCAACTCACCCTCCAGTCCCAGAGCAGCAACTGCCCCGAGATGCCGGTCGCCTAATTCGCTTACCAGGCCGCAGAAGACGCCCAGTTTGCGAAAGTTCTTCCTCTCCTTGCGCACGTTGCTCGCCTCCAGCAGATTCAGCAGCGTCTCGGCCATGTCCTTCTCGGACTGGTTCTCGGCCAGTCGGCCCAACAGCCTCACCTTGCGCTTGAAGACCACGTACAGGTTGTCCATCAACACATTGCCCCTCTTGATT